>NZ_CAXAVM010000017.1:0-56032 GCF_963972345.1 uncultured Gimesia sp.
ATTCTCTTTAATGTTGATTATGAGCCATAAGTCCTTTTGATTTAATTGGATATGATTATTTTGTTTTTTGGGTGTCTAAAATGGCATGGGTTGTGCAGTTAGTTGTTTCCGTCAAAATGGAAGAAAAACCCTCAAGGGGTTCAAATAACTTCATCAATCTTGTTTCTGGATTTAAGGAGCAAAAACCATGTTAAGCACACGCACACACAAATTGGGATTTCCTTTTTCTGCGAACCTTCGAAATGAATTAGACGATGCTTTCAGCCAGATGTTTGGAAAATCGTTGAATGGCCTCGAAGGTGCCTATTCTCCCTTGTCTGTCTGGGAAGAAAACAGTCAGTATCACATCGCACTTGATGTTCCGGGGATGAAAAAGGAAGAGCTGTCACTGGATATCCAGGATGGTTACCTGATTCTGACAGGAGAACGTAAAACAGTGGAAGAACGCGAATTTCTGCATAATGAGCGTCGTTATGGAAAGTTCAAACGAGTGGTGCAGCTGCCAGACTGGGCTGATCCAACCTCTGTTAAAGCAACTCTGGACTCGGGAGTTTTGACTGTGATCCTGGATAAAAAGCTCGAAATGCAGCCGAAAAAAATTGAGATTCAGGATGTACCAAAATCTGAATAATCACTGATACCATTTCGGACAGAGGAAAATATTGTTGGTTGCGCTGCCCCGGTCCGCTTGTCAAAGTGGGCCGGGGTATTTCTATGTAGTCCGGATACGAATCTTCCTGAAATCAGTTCAGTCAGTTCTCCTGGATCTGTCTAATTCCTGAGCAGCATCGCCTAAATGCTAAGTCTTCCTCAATCGCTCAGTATGAGTTCCGGATAAAGATTTCGTGGTTTTCAGATCAATCCTGCAAAAGGATGCGGGTTAAATGTTGTTTTACAGTAACAGCTTACGGCGATCAATGTTTACCGGTCATCATTCCGGTCTCCCGAATCCGGCACGGCAATTGCGAAGTCCTTTAAGTATGTTTCTTTGAAATGCGCCAAAAATTCTTCAGCAGATGCGATCTAAAATGAATTGTTCTGATGGTCAATTTGGAGTGGAAAACTAATAAGTGAATTCGCCTGTGAACGGCAGGTATTCTTCCAAGACCCGATTCAAACACTGATTTCTCAGTGAGCGCGCTCCAGCATCTGAAGATCTCCTACATGAGTCTCGACTCATTTTATTAATTCAAGGACTGAACGTGATGTTACCAGGATTTTTGATTGACATGGATGGTGTGATCTACCGTGGAACTGACCTGATTGAGGGGGCAGTTGGATTTATCAACGAGTTGAAAAAACGTGATCTACCTTTCATGTTTTTAACCAATAACAGCCAGAGGACCCGTCGTGATGTTGTAACAAAACTGTCGCGAATGGGGATTACTGTGGGCGAAGAGCATATTTTTACCTGTGCGATGGCGACAGCCCGCTTTCTGGCACAAAGCAAGCCGAATGGGACTGCCTACGTAATTGGAGAAGGGGGGCTGCTGCATGCCTTGCACAGAAATGGATATTCGATCGTGGACCATGATCCCGATTATGTGGTCGTCGGCGAAGGTCGTTCGATGAACTTTGAAATGATCGAAGCGGCAGTTCGCATGATTGAAAATGGGGCAAAACTGATTGCCACAAATATGGATCCGAACTGCCCGACTCAGAATGGGCCCCGGCCCGGCTGTGGAGCCATCGTCGCCATGCTGGAAGCAGCCACAAAAAAACAGGCTTTCAGTGTCGGTAAGCCCAGTCCGGTGATGATGCGGAGTGCCCGGCAGGAACTCGGTATATCCTCTGCCCAGACGACAATGATCGGTGATACGATGGAAACAGATATCCTGGGAGGGGTTGAAATGGGCTACCGATCGGTACTGGTTCTGTCCGGGGGAACTGCGTTGTCCGACCTGGCTAATTTCGCGTATCAGCCAGACCTGGTGGTGGATAGCATTGCCGATCTGAACAACGAAGAGTTCTTTCAGTATGAACGGACTCGATTTCTTAAGCCCGAGCGTTTACTGGCCTGAAAATCCAACTGTCGAGAGACTTTTTACCCGGTTTCGGCAGGAAATTCGCTTTGATTGATGCAGAACCCGTTGATGCGCGCATTGAGGTATTTCTGATGGTTCGCTACAATTCCTGAAAATATCACGATAATGTGATTCGATACCAGATTTACAGGATTTTGCAGGAACTTCGATGATCTGCTGTTTTCGATCCATCGAGAAAAAACAGCAGCAGGAATACTTGAATGGCACGTCTGACGCAGGCCGATTTATCAGATTTGAATGAGTCGTTTGAAGAACGGACTCCGCTGGAACTGATTCACTGGGCACAGGAAATGTTTGGCACACGGCTCGCGGCATTATCGTCGATGCAGCGTGCGGGGTGTGTTGTCGCCCATATGCTGAGTGAGATTAAAGCCGACATTCCGATACTATTCGTCGATACCGGAGTTCTGTTTCAGGAAACCCTGGAGACCCGGGATCGCCTGGTTCAAGAGTATGGCGTCAACATCGTCACACTTGAGCCTGCCAAAACCATGCAGGAACAGACTGAGGAACTGGGGGTTCTCTATCTCTCTGTTGAGGGGCAGGAGCAGTGCTGTGATTTACGGAAAACCCAGCCCTTAATCCAGGTTGCCGAGCAGTACGATGCTCTGATTGGGAGCCTGCGTCGTGCGGATGGCGGTCAGCGTGCCAATGTACCGATTCTGGCGATTGACCCGGCCATGAACTGTCTCCGCGTGAATATTCTGGCCAGTCTCTCCAAAGAGGAGTTTCAGAATTACCTTGAGGAAAACCAGGTCATTACCAATCCATTGCATCGGCAGGGATACCCGACGATCGGATGTAACCGGTGCACCACGCCGGTGATGGAAAGTGAGCCAGGTCGAGCGGGCCGCTGGCGACATCTGGGGCCCTGGTCGCAATATTGCGGAATCAATCCGACCGATGTTGCCGGTAAGCACGCACCTTCGATAGAACTGCCACAGGATCTGGTGGATCGAGTACTGGGGCGTGAAACTGATTTCATGATCTGATGGATATCATTGCGACTCTGTCGGTTCCAAGTGTAAACGGGTAGTAGAACTCCCCCAGGCGGGAATGAACCCCGCAGCGCGGCTTTTCTGAAAGAACTGTTTCCGATCAGCTTTCGTGTCTGTATAGCCGAGCGTGAAGACTGTTGTATGCCCCTGCTGCTGGATTTGCCGCAGCTCGCGTTCTTTTGCTTCGATCCATTCACCGGAATGCATGTAAGCAGATTCCCAGAGTAAACCATCCGGATTGTGAGGATGTTGCTGTTGCAGGTCTAATCCCGGCACAAAAACTCCGGCGGCATCTCCCACAAACACAGTCTTACCGATCAGATTCAATCCTCGGTTCTGCAGAATGAATTTTTCAGGTGAAACCGCTTTGATCTCCCTGATCAGGGAAATCATTGATTTCACGCTTTGTGCTCTGCGTGGGACAGGCCAGTCTTTCTTTGTGATATATAAATCAACCGAATCGATGGTGTCCAGGAACAGGCCATCGACTGGCAGTTGATAAATCTGCCTGACTCGCTGCATGACAAAATCGCGCCAGGCTGGTTGTCTGACATCCATATGCCAGGACTGGAACGTTTCGTTTTTGCTGAGACTCATCTCTGCCAGAGAAGACTGGGGCGCATGTTGCTTTAAATACTGTTGGAAATTCTGTTGTTCAATCTGACCCAGTTCTCCCACACTGAGGTATGCGATCATTTTTGCTTTAACCTGCTGCGCGCGATCAGCCAGCTTTTGAATCTGTTCTTTACTCAGCCCGCGGAGTTCGATTACCACTACCTGTCCTGGTTGCATGCGCTGCTGTAACAGGTTCAGTACTTGAGGGTCGCTGCCATAATAGAGTTGAAAGCCGACAGGTTTGGATTTATCTGTTTCCTCACCCATTATCGCTGGAGGTGAAATCACGAAGAGCATCAGATACATTACTGCTGGATTGATACGGGGCAAAATGTAATTCATGAATCGGGATCCCGAAATGTTGTTTGTATTTTCTCGAAAGCATCTGTTATTCTAAAGTAGATTACCAGCTTATCGAAAGTATCCTTTGTTGAAATCATCTGAAAGTACATCCATGAGTCTGAATCAGATCCAGCGTCACCGTCGCAGCCTATGCAAAATCATCAGTCTGACTTTACTGGTTTGTCTGTTTTCGATCCTCAGGGTAAATGCTGCTGACACGCCGCCCAATATCATATTGATTGTCAGCGACGATCAGGGATATCGGGATCTGGGCAGCTTCGGCAGTGAGGAGATTATTACACCCCATCTGGATCGTCTGGCAAAAGAAGGGGCTAAGCTGACCAGTTTCTATGTCACCTGGCCGGCCTGTACTCCCAGTCGAGGCAGCCTGCTGACGGGGCGTTATCCTCAGCGAAACGGGATCTACGATATGATTCGCAATGAAGCACCGGACTATGGTCACAAATACAAACCTGAGGAATATGAAGTGACGTTCGAGCGGATTGGCGGTATGGATGTCCGTGAAAAATTACTGCCAGCACTGTTAAAACCGGCAGGATATGTCAGCGCCATTTATGGGAAATGGGATCTGGGGATACACAAACGGTTTCTGCCCCTTGCCCGGGGGTTCGATGAATTTTATGGTTTTACGAACACCGGCATCGATTACTTCACTCATGAGCGATACGGAGTGCCTTCCATGTATCGCAATAATCAGCCGACTGAGGAAGACAAAGGCACGTATTGCACGTACCTGTTTCAACGGGAAGCGGTGCGTTTTATCAAAGAAAATCATCAGCGACCATTTTTTCTTTATTTGCCTTTCAATGCACCCCATGGAGCCTCCAGCCTGGATCCCCGAATCCGTGGCGGTGCCCAGGCCCCGGAAAAATACAAAAAAATGTATCCGCATTTGCAGGATACGCTGGTGACGAAGAAGAAAACGGGACGCTATGAATTTCGTGAAAGTCCAGGGGGGCCTGTCATTAATCAGGGGGTCTCTGCCAGCAAGCGACGACTGGAGTATGTGGCTTCCATTACCTGTATGGACGATGCGATTGGCGAAATGCTGGGATTGCTGGACGAATATCAAATCGCCGACAATACCATCGTGGTTTTCTTCTCTGACAACGGGGGCAGTGGCGGTGCAGACAACAGTCCTCTCAAAGGAAAAAAGGGGATGATGTTTGAAGGGGGAATCCGCGTGCCCTGCCTGGTACGATACCCCGCCAAAATAAAACCGGGAACGGTAAACGATGATCTGCTGACGTCACTGGAACTGGTTCCGACGTTCCTCAAAGAAGCCGGGATTCCAATGCCAGCTGATACCGTCATTGATGGTTACGATATGCTGCCTGTCCTGACGGGGAAGACGGCCTCTCCCCGGGACGAAATGTTCTGGCAACGTCGCGCCGATAAAGCAGCGCGGGTCGGGAGCTGGAAGTGGGTGGAGTCGGCGAAAGGAAATGGTCTATTTGACCTGTCGCAGGATATCGGCGAAAAACATGATCTCTCCAAAGCACATCCTGAAAAGCTTAAAGAAATGAAGGCCCGTTTTGCAGACTGGAAAAAAGCGATGGCCGATGCAGAACCGAGGGGGCCGTTCCGTGATTATTAATCCGCAGGGAGTTCGAATCAGGGTTTTGTGAGCAGTTCCAGTTCTTGTGCAGGCAGTTCTACGAGTGAATCGACAGGCAGACTCTGTTCAATCAGTTCCAGACCGCAGATCAGCGGTTCTCCTGTAAGCGCAGTGAATGTCAGGTTCAGTTTCTGATCCAGGTGGATTTGTGAAAACTCGCGCACCAGAATCTTCTGGCTGGATTTTGTCTCCTGAAAAATATCGAACTGGCTGATCAGGGGCTTTCCATTGAGCGAAATATCAAAGACCCGTTGCCCGGTGCTGGAAAACTGCGGCTCTCTGAAATAGAGCCGGACTGTGTAATCTCCGGCTTTTATTTGATTCAATCGGATTTCACGAACGCCCGTGATACCTGACGCGCCCACCCACGGCCAGCCTCGTCCTCCTTCTATCCAGAGAGAATGCTCATAGAAAGGTTTTACTGATATCGGGCTGACCTGCAGATCAAGTTCTGGAGAAGGACCACCCACGCTGGGAATATCCAGCCAGAGGGTGCCTTTGTCGGTCATTCGATCGCCGGGCGCACCAAAGTTTAAACCGACGCGATGAACCTGTTGCACATCGCTTTTTCCCCAGACCATCCATTGCTCGTGTGTCTCGGGCATCGCGATCAGGGAAAGTCCCACTGGCAGGGGATAGCTGCAGGTGCATCCCTGAAAATAGTAGGGGACGTTGAGCAATCCATTGGCGGGGACGATGCTGTTGGTACAGCCGGAACGGGGGCCGCTGATATGAATTGTGCCGCTTTCGATTCGTTTATCGTAAAACGCCGCCGTTCCTGATCGCATGGTATAAAGGTAGCTGTAGTCGACGCCTCCATCGCAGCCATAACTTTTAGGGAACGCGCGCGGCTCGGTTTTACCCGTGAGTGGGTTGGTGCGTTCTCCAATGACGGGAGGAGCCGGGCTCCAGTCGTTTTTCTGATAAGGGGGCCGATATTGACTGGGTTGTTTTTGTGCCTGGTCCAGTGTTGGTAATTCTGTAGTCAGCATTTCTGCCTGCGATGCAGTCAGTTTTCTTCCGGTATACACGTCCGCAAACTGTGGTGCGAGTAATTGATACGGTGGGCGAATGCCAGCCGGATAGCCTTGCCAGTACTTCGAATGCGAGATCATGACTCCATCTACAAACAGTGGTTGCGGTGCCCGTTTAAAATTTCCCACGCTGTCGTCATACCAGAGAACTCCGACGGGAGCTTTCACAAGTTCGTCAGGACTGGACCAGCCCCCTGTATAATTTGTTGATCCGGGGATTGCACCTGATTTTTCAAATACCGTATACCCGTCAATACGTGAAATTTTGGCTTGAGAGAGCGTTTCAAACTCTGCAGCCAGCTTTTGATGGTCGGCTTCTGAACATTTCAAAAGTAATCTGCCACCATAGGGTCTGAGTGCCGGGTAAAGAAGGGAAATCAGGTCTGAATACGATTTCACTCCCGAGGCAATGTGTTCTGCGGCGATAATCGTTTGAGCAAAGTAGGGGGGAAGTTGAATCTCCTCCAGCGTGCCGGATAGAAATGACAGTTGGGAACTGGAATGTCCCCGTTCGTGATATAGCTGACGCAGGGATTTGATCTGTCCTGCATGCTTCACTGGATAAATCAATTGCAACTGCGGTTGAGTCAGTAATGAATCGAGCAGCCTGGCATCGGGAATGCCTGCCAGAAGGACGTAACCTCCTGCCTGAAGCGGTCCTGAAAATATTTCTGGTATGGGGTTGGATTGAGGCGTGTCGGGTTGCTTTGTCGGCTGCTTCAGTAAAGGTGATTCGTAGGTGACTGGTGTGGTGGGTTCTGAACCCAGGCAATAAATGCTGCCTTCGAGAGTCACTGCGATCAGATAATCCGAGGCAACGAGCAGAGAATGGATGGTCCCGTCTACACCCGGGATGGGGGTCTGATATTTGAGGCTTTGATTGCCGACCTGAATCTGCTGCCTGAGCCCGCGCTTGCCATCGGGACCATAGTTCTGGCCATTTTCATGACGGGCTGAATTCACGTCGCGATCGAATTGCAGACTGGGAGTGGCGACTTCAGTTTCGCCTCGTCGTGCTGCTTTATCTGCTGCGGTAAACCAGCCTCCAGGGGTACGCCCCGGTTTGGGGAGTTCAAATGCAACCAGTTTTCCTGTCTGTTTATTCAGACGGGCGGGGAATGCAGTACCACAGGGAACAATCAGTTCGTTGTCAGAGATAACCAGATAACCCTGCGGTGTCACGCCTCCCAGGGCTTCTGCGGCATGGGGGTGTTGTCCATACAGGAATCCCAGGCGATCATTCATCCATTTGACTTTACCGGTCGTTGTATCGAGGGCATAAATAAAAACGCCTTCAAACGGCCAGACCCCTGCTGCGAAATAGACTGTGTCATTTTCAATGACGGGGCCTCCCCTTACAGGCCAGACTGAGATCAAGCGGCGATTGCCGAGAATCAGACGCCTGGATGGGACTGCACGGAATTTCCAGAGCAGTTTGCCGGTCTGAGCAGAGACAGCATAGAGACAGCCATCATCGGAACCAAAATACACAGCATCTTTCCAGGACACCGGTGCAAAGCGTATCGGACCCTCCGTTGTATACTTCCAGAGTTGTTTCCCCGTTTTCAGGTCAAGGGCTGTCACACTGTCATTCTGAGAGGAACCGAAAAACAGAATTTCATCTTTGACCACCGGTTCGTAGCCCGCGTCAAACTGCAGGCGTTCATTTTTATATGCCGGTTCCAGCTGGGGGAGTCGATGTACCCACTGCAGATGAAGCGACTCGGGAAGTAGCTGTTCCGTTTGTGCCGAACGAGCCGGGTCCTTGCGCCACATCGCCCAGTCACTGGCCTGAACTGCTCTCTCCTGTAGTGAACCCAGGAGAAGCAGCAGCAGGGATACTCTCAAAGCAGAATAGCGCATTCAGCCAGCCCTTTATCAGGAATGCAGGAAAGCAAAACTTGAGAAAGCGTTCTCTCAGACTTTAAAACTATCAGCTGTATCCGTTCGATTCAACTCTCTTCCTGAGTGGATTCTTCTGGATGTGGAATGGAAGAGTCCGGGTGTGATACCTGTAAACTGGCCCAGATTGCTGCCAGACAACTGAATACCAGCTCTATAGTCCAGAACAGTTGAGGCCAGGGTGCTTCGACACGCGCCACGGAGGATATCCGATGTTGCAGGTAGGACGAGACAGCCAGTAACTGTTGTTCTTTGTCTTGCCGTTCCTGTTTGGCAGCTTCGAACTGCTTCAGTACCTGATCGTATTGCTTGCGGGACTCCGGATCGGTGGGAGGTTCCCCTTGCATCATCCGGTTCAGCATCAACGAAGTTTTGTCTAATTTGAATTGCTGCAGAGTTGCTTCTTTATAACGCTGATGCGACAGATACAGGACCAGTGACTGGCCGAATACAGTCAGGCAGAGGATGGATACAAGCAGAGATCGCTTGACAGGTACATCCAGTTTGACAGCCAGGCTCGTCAGTAATCCACCTGCAATCAGACCATAGACGACAGCAAAAACGAGCAATAATTTCAGTCGTTCCGGCAGATGGACTGCCAGAATTGAAAGTGCCGTAATCAAAACCAGCCCGATACAGAACCATTGAAAAAAGCTGGACTTCGAACTGATCGTCGCCGCGGGGGATACTAAAGACGGATCCGTCATATTCTCAGTTTCATTTTGCTAAATGTTTTGATCCCAGGCCACAGGCGGCCTGAACCCGGTCCAGTACCTGCTTCCCTTTTTCTCTGGCTTTGCGGGCACCTTCAGCCAGAATATCATTCAGGGTATCGGTATCTGCAGCGAGTTGCTCTCTTCGTTCCCTGGCCGGGCCGAAGTATGCGAGGGCAGCATCGTGAACAGCCTGTTTCGCTTCACCATAACCCATGCCCCCGGCGCGGTAACGCTGCGCCAGTTCTGCCTGCTGTGTTTCATCTGCGAAGAGTCTGTAAAGTGCATAAACGGCACACGTGTCGGGGTCTTTAGGGTCTTCCAGTGCAGCCGAGTCTGTTTTGATGGACATGACTTTTTTGCGCTGCTTTTTGGGATCCTCAAATATTTCGATCACATTTTTATAACTTTTGGACATCTTTTCGCCATCAATGCCAGGTACCTTCGCTGAAGTATCCAGGACGCGTGATTCGGGTAGAATCAGTGTTTCACCAAACAGAGAATTAAAGCGTTGTGCCAGGTCACGAGTGACTTCGACATGCTGAATCTGATCCTGGCCGACGGGGACCAGATCACTGTCATAAAGTAAAATATCAGCAGCCATCAAAACCGGGTATGTAAACAATCCCGCGTCGGCGGCGATCCCTTTATCTTTCTTATCTTTGTAAGCATGACATTTTTCCAGAAGGCTCATCTGAGTGATTGTCATCAGTATCCATGTGAGATCGGTAATCTCGGGAACGTCTGACTGTCGGAACAGTGTGGCTTTCTGAGGGTCCAGTCCGAGTGCGAGGAGATCGATGGCCGCTTCCTGTGTATTCTGACGCAGGCGCTTGGCGTCCCGGATTGTGGTCAGGGCGTGTAAGTCGGCAATGAAATAGAAAGCCTGCTGATTCTCCTGCAGGTCGATGTATTGCTTGATCGCGCCAAAGTAATTTCCCCAGTGGAAGCGGCCCGTCGGTTGGATTCCAGATAACACTCGCATGAATGGATTTTCTATATAGTCTTTGAAACAGAGAGTAATTGATCAAATGGTTCTGCCACAACGGGTATTGGAAAGGGGGTCTACCGTTCCGGATACTTCAGGGAGCCCACAAGTTCACTGATATGTGAGCATTTTTCGGAGACGAGTATCTCTTCCAACTCATTGACCAGTTGTGCCGCAAGACCTGGATTGTAGAAGTTGGCAGTACCAATTTGAACAGCAGAAGCACCAGCGACGATGAATTCCATGACATCATCGATATTGGCAATACCACCTACCCCAATAATCGGGATGTCAACAGCGCGGGCCACCTGGCAGACAACCCGTAAAGCGACCGGTTTGATAGCGGGGCCGCTGAGGCCTCCAAAAATGCCACCCAGTATCGGCTTTCGACGGCGCCAGTCGATGGCTGTTCCCTGGACAGTGTTGATCAGGGAGACGGCATCTGCTCCCCCGGCAGTGGCCGCCTGGGCGATCTCAACAACGCTGGTCACATTTGGCGTCAACTTTGCGATGATGGGTAACTGGCAGCTCTCTGTGACCTGTTTGAGCATCTTTTCGGTCATCTCGGGCTGTGTACCGTAATCAACACCACCACTGACGTTCGGGCAGGAGATATTCAGTTCCAGTGCTGCAATCTGATCGGGGTATTGATCAAGTCGGGAAGCCATGACGGCCATTTCATCAATGCTGCGTCCGGCGATATTCACAATCAGCGCTGTTTCGAGGGAAGAGAGGTAGTTCAGATGCTTTTCCAGAAAGAGATCAATGCCGTCATTATCCAGGCCAATGGAATTGAGCAGGCCAGCACTGGTTTCCACCGTACGGGGAGGGGGGTTGCCGATACGTGGTTCTGTGGTAATCGTTTTGGGAATAATTCCCCCCAGGCGGGAAAAATCCAGGAATGCTGCCATTTCTTTTGCGTAACCAAAAGTCCCCGATGCCACAAGGACGGGATTTTTAAGATGCAGGCGGTTCAGGGAAACCGCTAAGGGATCCGTTTGGGTGGGAGCATTCATCTAATCAGGTCCATGTAGCCAGTGGCTACTTGCTCATTCTATTTATAAAAAATATCAGGTTGGCAGGCCAGCCATCTGGCTCTGAGGTCTATTTTCTAATCTGGAAATCCACTGAACCACATCTTAGCGTTCCTTGATGATGAGAACCAGTTAGGGCGGTATGGAAAACAGTGACCACAATAGCAAGAAAAGCTGCCGGGAATGAATTCCCGGCAGCTTTAAATATATTCGAGGCAACAGCCGGTTCAAATGGAGTTGATCCAGTCAAACGACTTGCGCGTGAGTCCCTGAGCTATAAAAACTAAATGACACCACCATGGGTGCGGTAGGGGGTGGCCACATCCGGCATATCCAGGCCCCAGATTCGCTCCCAGATTTTGGGAATGTGCCGCATACTTTCTGATTGGAAAATTAATTGACGAGCACGGTCATCTCGTGAAGATGAGTAGATAGGAACCACACATCCGACCTGAGTGAGGGACATTGCAATTAACATGCTGGCCAAAAGGAACTTACGCATTTTTTTCTCCATGATATGGTCGTGCCATATTTGCTGGTCTTGATCCCAGGCAACGATCCCTTTATTCAAACCATTGAATGGAAGGCATCAAACCGATATCGAAGGGGTTAAAGTGCTGAATTGTGAAGCGAGGAGAATGGAGAAGCAGGATTATAAATACCGCTTTTAATTTCCTCTAGGTCGTTTTATCGACATTCAGATCAGGTGACTTTGGTAAAAAATGCGGATTATTCCAATTATTTTGGTATTCTGGTTGAAGAGGATGATTTCGATTATGAAATGGCGAGAGGGCATCACATGAAACCATAGTATTGTTCCACCTGGTATTCCCGGTGCAAATGGATTGGGTGACGTCAAGGTAAGCATATCACAGTAACACGAGACACCGTCTATCTTACAACGCGATAGTGGTTGTCAATGTTCACTTACTTTGGGCAGGTGAGTCCGTAAAAAAGCCGGCCTGTTTGTGTACACTAAAACAGACCGGCTATGAGAAAGTTCATACCAGCTCTTTCAACAATAAAGTCTTTGGAGATCAGGTCTAAGGTGTATGCTGAGATCCTGAACTGTAGGAACCGTTATTGTAGGTTCCCATCGAAGGTGCTCCTGGCGTGGCACCAGGGCTCGGAGGAGCCTGTGGTGTCTGGTGCGGCGGTGGTGCCGAACCTGCAGGAGGAGGACTGGCTGGGGGCTGGGAAGCGGCCGCGTTTAAACGGGCTGCTTCTTCCTCCAGATTGCGTACACGCTTTTCCATCTCCTTGCCAGGCTTGAACGTGACGACGTATTTTTCTTCTACGTCTACACGATCACCTGTGCGAGGATTTCTGGCTTTACGCGCAGCTCGCTTTTTGACTTCAAAGACGCCAAAATTGCGGAGTTCGATTCGCTTGTCTGTAACAAGTGTATCAACAATCGCATCGAACGTTTTTTGCACAATCTCTTTTGTCTTGAGTTGTGTCAGACCAATCTCTTCCGAAATTACTTTGACAATCTCTTTTTTCGTCACGACTGGGTTCTCCCAATTTTGAGAAGCCGTCGGACAGCTACGCCCTTGGTAAGGGCACTCGAGAGCCGTCTCAACTGTAATGGGTTACACGACTTAGTGTCACAATAGATTATTTCCCACAATTGAACAGTAAGTCAAGACCGATCTTAGCTTACCGCTTTGAAACGGTGTATTATTAGACATGAATTCACTATGCCGGTGTGAATTCACAACATCGACAAAAAATGAACTATTTCGAAGAAGTATGATTGCGTATGCGTTGTAAGTATAATGATATAAATATCTTATGGTTTCTCGATGGGCCGCATACAATGAGGGCACAGAAAACTCGCAGACTTATTATTGTTCCCAAATAATAACACGAAATTATTTTTACAATCTTGAGATGAAATTGCAAAAAATGTATCTGAAACATCGAAACTGCGATCTTTCAGTGTTCCAAACTCTTTAAAAATACATACTTAATCAACAGCATTCGAGAACAAGCTTGAGCGTTAATCAAACGTCTGATTTTTGATATTCAGACGAGACTCCGTTTGGTTATGAGGAGTTCTTGGGATCAGTTTGAAAGATCGTTCGCGGTAACAATCATTTGTGAAGGAGGTTACAAGTCAGTTTTCTCAGCCTGGATCCGGATGTCTTCGAAACTGACAAAATTTCCTTTACCTGCGCCCGGGCAATCCGGAGAAAGTGACTCCCAGCTCGCACGGCTTTCCAGATTTGAATTCCAGAAGGGCCACGTTTTGCACTGAGTCGGACGAGCTTCATAGATAGTACAGCAACGTTTTTCGGGATCGAAAAATGTGCAATCTCCATTGGCATATTCAGTTAAGGAACGTCTTCCGCCATACAGGCGGGTATGCATTAACAGAATTTCTCCTGTCGATTTTCCCGTTACTTCTGCAATTGCCTTGATTTCTGATTCATCCACCCAGACGACACCAGGCGCGCCGGTACAACAATTACCACACTGCGTACAGGAAAATTGTAGCCCGTCACGATACCATGGTTCCTGTTCAGAATTTTGATCACTCATTTTTCAGATCACATCACTATAAAATTAGATAAACTGAAACTTAGAAGTTCTTTTTGTAAGTAACCCGGACGAGTATGTCAAACACAAACGGTCAGATCAAAGTCGGTGGAATGATTCTCTGCGGGGGCGAAAGCATGAGAATGAATTATCCCAAAGCGTTATTACCATTGGGCTCAGAGCTGATGTTACAGCGCATCATTCGCATTGTGTCTGAAGTGGTATCTCCTGTGATCGTCGTCGCCTCCCCCGGGCAGACTTTGCCGGAAATCCCTTATTCGGTTCGCGTTGTGTATGATGTCAAACCAGGTGCCGGGCCTCTTCCAGCAATTGCACAAGGTCTTCGTGAACTGGAATTCGATTGTCAGGCGGCCTTTGTGTCAGCCTGCGATACACCACTGATACAAAGAGAGATGATACGTGCGATTCTCTCAAGGCTGCCAGATCACGATCTGGCGATCGTCAGGGAAGGCAAAAGGTACCATCCTATGGCAGCTGTGTACCGGACATCACTGCTGGAATTGATAGAGGAAATGCTGGCCGAAAATGTTCAAAGGCCCATTGATCTGGTAGAGCGGGTTCATAGTGCGTTTCTCGAAGCGGAAGAGCTGAAAAATGTCGATCCCGAATTACTTGGATTACGTAATATCAATACTCGTGAACAGTATTTCGAACTACTGCGTGAGACCGGGTTGGCAGCAACTACCACTGTTCCCTTTGTCCGATGACCTGACTGGCTTTCTGATCCCACAATGATCTCATTACGGGGACTGCAAACTTCTATTCGCCTGCATCACAGCAGTCCGCCAGCGCGCGATGTCTTCGGGGGTTAAGTCATAGTAGTTGATCGAATATCCCAGTTGCGCTTCGGGTTCAAAAAATCGGAAAAATCCCAATGCGTCATGCTGCAGGTTATAACGGCTGCCATCCTGTCTGCGCAAGGTATAAGGCCGCCCCTGAAGAATGCTGGCGCTGATGGCATATTTCCCGGGAACGGGGCGGAATTCAGCAGGGAATTCATATTTGATCCCCAGTTTTCCGGGGGGAATTGTGCCAAAATAGGCGAGTCTCAGATCTTCAACCGGGTGTTCCTCCAGGTATTCCTGAAGTCGATAGAGATCCTGCCCCCAGTCGATATTGGAATCGACCAGATGGGTATCCCCCAGTTCCGGCCCTCCTGCCAGTTCATTAAAGTAGGCCAGGTGATCCGGAGCATACCGGAGTGAGAGCGGGAGTGAAAGAATGGCAATGGTCACCAGATAGGAGAGGATTTTACGTCGTTCAAAATCCAATTGCTCTACCAAAGGAGCGCACAACAGAATCAGGAAGGGAAAGATCGGCAGCACATAGCGCAGGCCCAGCTGGTTATTCGCCAGACTGGCGATGGTTAACAGCAATACAACTGGTGTCAGCAGGACGGCCAGGGTTCGTCTCGGGAGCAGGCGAGGGTTTTTAAGCCAGCTGTAAAGAGCGATGACAATCAGAAATTGAAAACCGTGTGGCAATTTATAAAGCAAGGTATAGAGGTAGTACGAGCGAAACCCATGTTGTTCCCACTGATTATCCAGAAAGGTGGGGTGGGATTGCTGCATGATAAAACGTTGCAGGTCAAAGCCCATGATGTAGTCACGGGGAACAGGCAGGGGGAAACTCTGCAGAACTTCAGGAAGTGCTGTCAAAAATTTGAGCTCGGAGCTTTGGAACTGATAGCTGCTTACAGGCTGGAAGGTCGATTGGAACAGATAACCGGCATTCAGGATGAAAAGGCAGGAGAAAACAAGTATTCCCCAATACATGGCGAGTGTTTTTTTAGCCTGTCGCTCCCGGATTTCTGGATTCTTATATCTCACGAGAATCCACTGAATCACAAGTAGGGGAGCTAACAGAATCGCCGTATATTTTGTCAGTTGAGCCAGGCCTAAAACAACCCCTGTCACTATGGCCCACTTCCAGGAGGGGAGGCAGGCAAACTTCCAGCCACAGTAGAGGGCGGCCAGAAAGAAGCCCGTGATCGCCAGGTCCTGGGTACCCAGGGCCGCGCTGGCCAGAATATTCGGGCTCATTGCCCACAGGAAAACTGCAAAACAGGCTGCCTGAGAACTAAACAGCTCACGTGTCCAGAGTGCCAGCAACAGTCCCGATGCGACAGCCAGTAACAGGATCATGCAGCGACCAAGGAAATAGAAGTGTTGATAATCTACCGGATTGGCATCCAGGAAGGCATCTCCATAATCAGCAGGATCAGAGGAGAGATCTGGAGATCCACTCTGAGCAGACGTCATCAGTAAAGGCAGAGCCGACCAGCTGCGAATTAGCGGAGGATTGAGCCGATCATAGTCAAAGCGACTGGTTTCCAGACTCAGGAATCCGACCGGCAGATGCCAGTACTCATCATGGGTGACACTCAGTTGTCTGGCAGAATACACGCCCAGGCAGAATTGGATCAGCAGAAGAAAACCGACGACAGACCAGAAGACCGGAGGGCGTTGTATTACTTTCTGTAGAGAAGCCATGACTGTCCGAAGTTTGAGGTAATAGACTGTGTCCCGTTTTACTGTAGCGTTTCCGAGGCCATTTGGGCCGAGTGTAATAGATAGCGAGACGCCATGGTTAAATGTGACGCGCACTAGATATCTGAAGCTTCGATGATATCCTGACCAGTATCGCTACGAAAGGGTTTTCAGGACAGGAGAAGAGGACGAGTTGAAGATTTTGAATCTACAACAGGCTGAGAAATGTTGAAGGCAGGTGGCTCCCCCTCCAGCCAGTTAAAGACGGGCGTCATCACTCTGGCTGGAGGGAAGCCTCAGTTTCTGTTGAAGCTCAGTAAATAATTAATGAGGCTTCAATTCGACAGGCAGCTCAACATAATGCAATGTCTGTGCCACTACCGAGAATTCTCTCCAGTCCCTAAACATACCGTTTTCCAGTTAAGAAACAGGGGCTACTCAGTGGACTGGTAAAGCGTAAAGAAGACCGAGTCGGAATAAGCGACAGGTCTGTCTGTTTCTGCAACAGGAGAGGAGTGAGCGAATTCAGTTCCGATTGATCCAGGTTTTGATGTCGCGAGTCACATCGCGCATGATGATTTCCTGTTCTGGAATTGCCTGGTAGAAGTGCAGTTCGGCCTGTTCGTAGTCTTCCAACTGCAGGTTTTTCGAAGCAATTTCAAGGATCCGATCGCCCATCTGCTGGATTTCCTCATCCTTT
Organism: uncultured Gimesia sp.; assembly: GCF_963972345.1. NCBI lineage: Bacteria > Pseudomonadati > Planctomycetota > Planctomycetia > Planctomycetales > Planctomycetaceae > Gimesia > uncultured Gimesia sp. The sequence goes on from NZ_CAXAVM010000017.1 coordinate 17,062, forward strand.
TCATGCGGATTGAAGGGGACCGCCATCGTCACGCGAAAGGTAAGAGGATTCTGCTGTTTGCCTTTGAGTCGTCCCCCTTCTACGCGGGGACGTGATTTGGGAAATTCCTTCGCCAGGGCGTTCTGAGTATCAGCAAAGTGATACGTATTGATTGCCTGAAAAACATACAACGATCCTGACATCACCAGCCCGAAGAGTAACAGGCCGAGAACAATGGTTCTGCCTTTGACTATCCGGGGTGCTGATTCAGGATCGTATGTAGTCATTGATCACCAGGTCCAGTAGAGAAAGTGTACTCAGTTTTCCAGTTTTGCAGCTGCTTTGTTGATGGCCTGCAGATAGGCTTTGGCACTGGATTCGATGATGTCTGTACTGACGCTGCGGCCAGTGAATAATTCACCATTGATGCGAACTTCGACGCGTACCTCTCCCTGGGCATCCTTACCGCTGGAAACACTGCCGACGTGGTACTGGTCCAGTACAGCAGTAATGCCTGAGATGCGTTCCAGTGCCCTGAAGACGGCATCAACAGGGCCATCTCCGGTAGCTGCATCACAGTGGATTTTGCCTGTTTCATCTGACAGTTCAATCGTCGCGGTCGCGATGGTGCCGGTTCCGGCGGAAGTGTGGAAGCGGGCAATTTTCCATTTCTCCGGTGCATCGGTGACCTGGTTCTCGATTAAGGCGACAATGTCGGAATCGTAGATTTCCTTTTTCTTGTCAGCCAGCGTGATAAACTCATTGAAGATCCGCTCAAATGTTTCATCATCCAGGGTATGGCCCAGGGTCTGAATTCGATCGCGGAATGCATGACGGCCACTGTGTTTGCCGAGGACCAGGTTAGTGCCTACATAACCAACATCTGCAGGAGACATGATTTCATAGGTTGTGCGTTCCTGCAACATGCCGTGCTGATGAATGCCTGCTTCGTGTGCAAAAGCGTTTCTCCCCACGATCGCTTTGTTGCGTTGTACCGACATCCCGGTGACTGTCGAGACCAGATGGCTGATCGGATACAGGCGTTTTGTATTGATATTAGTGTGTACGCCGTAATAGTCCGCGCGGGTTTTCAACGCCATTACGACTTCTTCCAGTGCGCAGTTTCCAGCACGTTCCCCCAGGCCATTGATCGTACATTCCACCTGGCGGGCGCCCGCTTCCACAGCGGCGAGGCTGTTTGCGACGGCGAGTCCCAGGTCATTGTGACAATGCGTGCTGATGATGGCCTGCTCTATGTTTGAAACATTTTTTTTCAACGTGGTGATGACATCATGGAAATGGGCGGGAGTCGCATAACCGACGGTGTCGGGAATATTGACGGTGCTGGCTCCGGCTTCGATGGCGCGTTCCACCACTTCACAGAGGAAATCTTTCTCGGTTCGGGCAGCGTCCTCTGGTGAGAATTCGATATCCGGGCAGTAGTCTCGGGCTCGCTTGACCATTTCGACCGCCGTCTCCACGATCTGTTCTTTCGTCATTTTGAGTTTATGCTCCATGTGGATGGAACTGGTTGCGAGGAAGACGTGAATCCGCGACTGCTTTGCCTCTTTTAATGCTACCCAGGCCCGGTCGATATCGTCTTTTCGGCAGCGGGCCAGAGCGCAGATGGTCGTCTGATCGCCAAATTCATTTGCAATTTTGCGAACGGATTCAAAATCGCCGGGAGAGGCAATCGGGAAGCCTGCCTCAATGATATCGACCCCCAGTTTGACAAGTTCCCGGGCGACTTTCATCTTTTCCGAAGTGGTCATACTGCAGCCAGGTGACTGCTCACCGTCTCTCAACGTGGTGTCGAATATCTTTACTGTATCATTGGACATTGGGTTTCTCCGCGAGTCAATTTCCGCTCCCGATCAGGGAGCTAATGAGAGACCAGAATAGTACCAGCAGGCAAAATAAAAAACCCTGAGGCCGATCTGGTCTCAGGGTTTCGCTGTTTTTTGATTAACAATCGTACAAAGAACCTAAGACCTGGCTTAAAGAAGCAGGTTTCGTAGCAGGCTCAGGTTTAGTAGATTGTGAATGTGCATTTTATTTTGTTTTTTCAACTGGTTTAAACTGGACAGTCTTAGACTGCCTTACCGCTCTGACAATTTACCTGCTCAATCGACCATGGTCAACCCGTCGTTGATTGAATTTGTCAAAATCAAAGACCGCCTCAGTAATGAGAGGTTCAGTAAAATTTCACTTCTGGCGGGATTACAGATTATTTCGCAGCGAGTCCTGCTTTCTCCTGTAATGCTTCTTTCCCCATTCTGTGACAGAAATCACCAAAGGATTCTCCTGCCTGACGCTCTTCCTTGAAGCATTCCAGAAGTGGAGAAATTCGACCGGTGATTTCGGCTAAGGGAACCATATCGTCATACACAAAGGCCAACCTGTTGCCGAGCGAGTTTCCACCCAGGTAAAGTGTGTATTTTCCGACGGCCCTTCCTACGAGTCCAATATCGGGAACATAGGGGCGGGCACAACCGTTTGGACAACCGGTGGTGTTGACGGAGATTTTTTCGTTTTCCAGCCCCAGACGTGCCAGTTCCTCCTCGAATTCGGTAATTAAAGCAGGCATGACCCGTTCCGATTCAGTGATGGATAATCCACACATGGGGAGTGCGGGGCAGGACATGGAAAATCGACGAATCAAAGTGAGTTCATCCGCTTTTTTCATCCCGTGATCGGTCAGGATCTGATCAATTTCGGAACGCAGTGAGGGGTCAATGTCACAGAAGATGACACTTTGTTTTGCGGTGATGCGGGCATTGAATCTGTAGGTTTCCAGGATCTTTCGGAGACCGGCTTTGATCCGAAGCTCTCCTTCATCCTTGATGCGGCCATTTTCGATGTTCACCCCGAGAAAGAGCTTGCCATCTCCCTGTTCATGCCAGCCCATATGGTCTTCCATACCCGTGACTTCAATATCACGTGGGGCTGCTATGCTTGAACCATAATGTGCTTCCACTTTCTCACGGAACGTTTCGATGCCCAGGTTATCGACCAGATACTTCATACGCGCCAGTTTACGGTCTTCACGGTTTCCGAGGTCACGTTGTACTTTGACAACCGCTTCTGCAACGGCGAGTACGTGCTCGTTTTCGACGAATCCCAGTGGTTTCCCCAGGGCGGGATAGGTTTTTTTATTACTGGGAGTGACTCCCATACCGCCACCGACGTAAAAGTTATAACCGACGATAGCGTCATTTTCGACAATGCCCAGCAAGCCGATATCCTGTGTGTAGATATCGACACAGTTGTCTTCGGGCAGGGCGATCCCGATTTTAAACTTGCGCGGTAGATAGGTTTTGCCGTAGATAGGCTCCTCGACGGGCTGGTATGCGGCTTCATTGGTTTGATTGCCTTCTTCGTCGGTAATCCACAGGTCGAAGTAGGCGGTGGTTTTGGGGCGCAGGTGTTCTGCCAGCGCGTAAGCCATATCCTGCATGGAGTCGAAGATGGCATTGTTTTTATAAGGGGCAGGGCAGGCCATCACGTTTCGGTTGACATCGCCACAGGCTGCCAGCGTGGTCAGTTTAGTATCGTTGATCCCTTTGATGGCTGCTTTGAGATTGCCTTTGATCACGCCATGTAACTGAAAGCCCTGTCGCGTGGTGAGTCTGACCGTTCCATCTCCATACTTGTCACACAGGTTGAGTTCAGCCAGGAATTGATCTGCAGTCACTTTACCGCCGGGCACACGAGTACGGATCATGCAACTGAATGCTTTTCCTTTGGGTGTACCATCCGGATTTTTGGCTTTTCTGAGGTCACGATCATCCTGCTGATAGGTACCGTGATGTTTCAACAGTTGTGTCGAATCGCCGGAGAATTCATCACTGTCGTTGAGCAACTCTTCCGCGATGGTACCACGCAGCTGATGACTGCCTTCTTTGAGAAACTCCATTTTGGAAAGCTTGGGGCCTTCTTGGGATGTCATAAGATCAATCCTGGTTGATTTTGTCAAAACGACATTCAGATCCGCACTTCACCGGAAGCTTTTCTGAATGACTGGGTAGGTTTTATTGGAATCCAATTGGAAAATATGAGCACTAACAAGTACGATTTAGAAAATCAAAACACTCAATCACGTCGATTAAGGCCGATCTTTCTGGATAGCTGCAAAGACAGGGGTGTGTTCCCATGTTCATTTTTCGCAGGGTGGGTCGCACATACAGGAAGTATAAACGACTTCCATAATCTTGAATAGTGACTTTTCCGTGTCCTTCACAGCAGAGAATTTGCTGACCAGATATTTACCACAAATGAGAAACATCAAGCAGCAAACGATTTTACTGTGTGCCACAGGCCTGGGAATTGGTTGGATTCCGCGTGCTCCGGGAACATTTGGCAGCCTGCTGGGGCCCCCCCTGGTTGCTGGTCTGTTATGGTTTGATCCAGCCTGGCCTGTGTATTTGTTTCTTTCGGTGATCATCTTCCTGCTGGGAGTTTATTTCTGTGATCGGGGGGCTAAAATTCTGGGATTAGATGATCCGGGATGTATCGTCTTCGATGAAATCGGTGCTTTCACAGTCGTATTATTACCTGCTTTCCACCATGAACTCAATTTACGGTTCTGGTGGATCTCTTTGATCGGCTTTCTCTGGTTCCGTCTGTTTGACATCTGGAAGCCGTGGCCGGTTCGATATTTTGACCGAATCCATGGAGGCTGGGGCATCATGTCTGACGACTATGTAGCCGCGATTTATGCCGCGATTTGTCTTTACGTGACATTAATTCTTTTGGGGTGGTTTTAGATTTCCTGCTGATAAGTTATCTTGGGGGCCGATTGAGAGTTTCCCCCTTATTTTACAAGGAAATATCAGCGTGTCAGCAGAGATCATCGATGGTAAAGCGCTTGCCGCCACTTTTCGCGGGCAGATCGCTGAGCAGGTCAGTCAGCTCAAGCAAGAAAAGAACGTTGTCCCTCATCTGACGGCTGTTCTTGTCGGTGATGATCCGGCAAGTGCCGTGTATGTCCGTAATAAACAGCGGGCCTGTGAAAAAGCGGGTATACAGAGCACTCTGAAGCGCTTGTCGGCTGACACAACCGAGGCTGAATTAATTTCAATCGTGGAATCACTGAATGCAGATTCCGGGGTGCACGGCATTCTCGTCCAACTTCCTCTCCCGAAACATATTAACGAGACTGCGATTCTGGACGTGGTCAATCCTCTAAAGGATGTGGATGCGTTTCATCCGGAAAATGTGGGACTGATCGTGCAGGGACGTCCCCGCTATCTGCCCTGTACTCCCTATGGAATCCAACAAATGATCCTCTCCACCAAAATGGAGACCGCTGGAAAACACGCAGTGGTTCTGGGACGCAGTGAGATCGTAGGTAAGCCAATGGCCATGCTGCTGGTTCAGCGTGGACCGGGAGCAGATGCGACCGTAACCATCTGTCACAGCAGGACCCGGCACCTCAACGAAATCGTAAAAACCGCGGACATTATTATCGCCGCTATTGGCAAACCTGAGTTTGTGACCGCCGATATGGTCAAGCCGGGAGCTGTCGTGATTGATGTCGGCATCAATCGGGTCGACGACAGGCTGGTAGGTGATGTCGATTTTGAGGGCGTCAAAGAAGTGGCTTCTGCGATTACCCCGGTTCCCGGTGGTGTAGGCCCGATGACGATTGCCATGCTGTTAAAGAATACTTTGATGGCGGCCCGGATTCAGTCCGGAGGCGAGTAAACTTTCCCGCTGTCCCATTTCTCCAGGTATAAAATTATACCGACTCGATCAATAAAAAAAGCCCTCCCGGAAGGGGGAGAGCTTTTTTCGTTTTTCTTCAGCTGTTGCTGAGGATCTGTTCGACTCAATCAGGGAGTCTTAGGATCTGCTGTTTTAGGGTCAGCTGGAGTCTCTGGTTTGGGCTCTTCAGCTTTAGGGTCAGCTGGTTTTTCTTCAGCTGGTGTAGCAGGATCTGCTGCTGGCTCATCAGCTGGCATTGCTGGATCTTCTACAGGTGTTTCAACTGGTGCAGGTTCAGGAGTTGTCGCAGCTTTATCGCCACAACCTACTGCGAACAATGTCAAACCCAGCAACGTAAAGAGTGTCGAAAGTAATTTCATCTCTGTTCTCCATTTCTCGATTAGATATCTGATCTGTCAGACTGAGAATCTCACAAATCGGGTTTAATTCAGGAATATATTGAAGGAAACCCTGTAATCAGGCTGTTTTTACTGTTCAAACAAGCCCCCCTGTTAAAGATAAGAGTCCGGCTGTCGCAGGTTTATTCCCTGGATTTATGAAATTTCCAAAAAGATTTCAAATTGCTCAGCCAGTGAGGAAGCTGCTTCTTCAGGTGGACAGAACCAACCCGGGAGAACCTGATAATCCAATTTGCATGTTGCAGAGACAAAATGACATATATTGACTTCCCGATCGGTCAAACCTATCGTGAATACCAGAGCGAACAAGTATTGTTCCTGGGAATTCAGTAAGCTGTTCCTGTCCGCATATGTTCCACATTTTATGAAACTGTTGAACCTGGGATTGATTCAGTCTGAGTTTTCGAAACTGCTGGTCTCTTTATTCACCTGCCCCAAAGCTCTCTCATGAATAACAGACTCAGTCGAATGGCAATATCAGTTCGATCCACATTATCTGATAGATAAAGTTGTGATTGACCGGGCCTCAATCTTTAGCGCTGTTTTTCTGTCCCCTGATACGTCTCCTTCCGTTCTTTAGCGAAGGTTCTGTTGTTTGTGACTGCCGGTACGTGAGTCCGGATGTTACAGCAAATGAAATTGATGTGATCGATGAGACTGTTCAGGGATTACAGAGTGGAATTCTCAGCTGGCAATTCTACAACTGAAGTCGAGTTGTTTTAATTTAACCAAAATGAGATTGATCAGGAAAAGACGGCTTACTGTCACCCTGCAATCCCATACATGAGGTCGATCGGAAGGCTCACTGGTTTCCTGATCGAACAGGTGTAAGTGATGAGGCAATACCTAAAGCGAACAGGTGTGATATTTGCATTTCTGGCAATGCTGGCTTTCAGTCAGGCTGACAGTTTTGCTCAACGAGGCGGCCAGGGCGGCGGACGCGGGCCCGGAGGTGGTGGCGGACACAGAGGCGGTGGACATGGGGGCGGAATGTCTCGTGGCAGCGGCAGTCACCAAGGGGGAATGTCGCGGGGGAGTTTCTCACGAGGCAGCAGTTCACGAGGCAGCAGTTCAAGAGGGAACAGTTCAAGAGGTAATTCCCATTTTGGCAATTCTTCACGCTCCGCTGCTCCCTCAAGAAATCATTCTTTCTCCAATCGCAGTTCTTCTGTACCTCGACAGAGTGCCCCTTCGCGATCGCTCAATTCCTCTTCGAACCGAACTTCCAGGTCGACTATGAAACCTGGACAAGGAGTTGATTTCTCCAGAGGAAGTCGGTCTGGTTCAGCGCGGCAATCGGGGGACATTACTTCTCGCCGGAGGAGTGGGGTTAGTAACCCCGGCTTAAGTTCCGGGAGTAGAGCAAGAGGCAGTTCAGGATTTTCTCACTTCAACAGTGGTTCACATAACCGAGGCAGCATTGGTTCAAATCAGCGGGGAAATAATCCGGGATTACGACCAGGCAGCAGCCGATTCAGTAACGGCAGCAGAAACAGTTTTGGCAGTCATCGCTTCCATGGCGGCTCTGGCTTGAGTTCCAGTAGGAATCATCACGGAGCTGGAAGCCATCACTCTGGTAACCCTGGTCTGAGACCGGGGGGGAACCGACATGGGAATCATCATGCTTCTCACGGTACGGGACGACGACACGATGGTGCGAATCGACATGGTGGGAACTACTCGCGATATGGAAACAACAGATACCATTACCGGCCTGGTTACTGGTCCGGATATCGATCACGGTATGCCCTGGGGTATGGGTTTGGGAGAGGCTATGGTTATGGATATGGCTACTATCCTTATTACCATTATCGTCGCTATGGCTATCGTCCGTGGGTCTGGACCACGTTTGGGGGACTGTCGACCTGGATTGGCTATAACAACCTGAATCCAGTGATCTATGATTACTCACTCAATGATGGTTACATTTACAATGATGGTGTGCAGATGGCACCGGTCACCGCATATGAATCTCAGGCTGAAGAAATTGCAGATAGTGTACCTCCGCCAGACGATGCGACCGAATGGATGCCGGTAGGAATTTTTGCCATTGTTCCCCAGGGGACAACTGAAGTGAATGTGACCGTACAACTTGCTGTTGGCAAAAATGGTGCGGTCGCTGGTACCTATTTCAATAAAGACGGGAATATTACATTACCCCTTCAAGGAGCCATCGATCAGTCAAAACAGCGTGTTGCCTGGAAAGTGGGTGAGGAGGACACGATCACCATGGAAACCGGACTGGATAGTCTGACCAAAGATAAATCGAAAGTGATTATCTATTTTACAGGAGGGACATCTGAAGTCTGGGAGATGCTGCGCATTGATGAGGAGACTGCGAAGCTTGCTCAGCAGGAACTTCAGGTAGACGATTTGAAATACGAACTGCTGGGGTCGTTTCAGGAACTGGAACAGACTCTGGACGATGCCTGGAAAGATTATCTGGCTCTTCCGGAAAATTTCTCGACAACGGGCACAATTCCTTCCGTAGAAGAACTGGAAGCGATTGTGAAAAATTATCAGCAGATACAGCTTGATTCCTCGTATCAGGTTATTACCAATCGCCAGGAGTTTCAGAACACGTATCAGTTACTCACTGATTATCTGAAAAGTCTGAAAGAACAGCAGGAAATTACCGTGCAGAAAAAACTGCCGACACCTCCCCAGGGAGCACCGACAGTCATTGCACCTTCTGTACTGGAAGCGCCCAAACCCCTGGAGCCGGCTGGACCCGATCAGTAATTCAGCGTCTGGCTGTTAATCAATAAAAAAACGTCCTGGAAACGGGACGTTTTTTTATTGAGAGTCTCGGGTACTCTGTTGCTGCAAAAGCGGATAGCGAGACCAGAAAGTGTCAATGGGGGTTCTGTTGCAGTTGTTTTGAAACTTGTTCGGCTTCGCGCAGTACCCGCATCAGATTCTGGCCCATGATCAGTTTGATCTGCTGGTCTGAATAACCCCGATCCAGGAGAGCCTGCGTGATGAGAGGATAAGTGGAGACATCTTCAAGTTGAGCGGGCAGGGTGGAAACACCATCAAAGTCAGAGCCGATGCCGACGTGCTCCACGCCGGCGACTTTGACGATATGGTCGATATGATCCACTACATCATGGATTGTCCCCGGTTTCATTTTATGGTTGCTTCGCCAGCGATTGTATTCCCGGTTGTAATCCGTTTCATCTGGATATTTCTGTTTCAGTTCCCGTCTGATATGAAACATTTCCGTCATCTGTCGGGCTGATTCAGGAACCACGAATCCGGAGAAGTAGTTGACCATGATCACGCCGCCATTCTGTTTCATTTTGACGAGGATTTCATCGGGAACATTCCGCGCATGATCAGCGATGGCACGTGCGGAAGAGTGCGAGGCGATGACAGGAGCTGTACTCACCCGCAGAACATCCTCCATCGTCGCTGGAGAGACGTGTGAAATATCTACCAGCATTCCCAGTTGATTCATGGTTCGGACCACTTCCTCTCCAAAGGGAGACAGCCCGTCACTGATGGCGGTGTCGGTGGCAGAATCGGCCCAGTCGAGTGAGTCAGAATGGGTCAAAGTCATATATCGAACGCCCAGGCCGTAGAAAATACGCAGCAGAGATAAAGAATTTTCAATCGAATGTCCTCCTTCAACACCAATCATGGACGCGATTTTTCCCGACTTGTGCATACGTTCGATGTCGTCTGCCGTAGACGCCATCTCAAATGTTTCAGGATATCGCTTGATCATGCGGTGGATCAGGTCGATCTGTTCCAGAGTGTAGTGTGCGGATCTTCGTTCTTTTTGTGTTTCTGAGGGGACATAGGCCGACCAGAATTGTGCGCCCACATTCCCCTGTTTGAGACGTGGAATATCTGTATGAAACTGAGGTTGAGGCAGAGCAATGTCAGCCTGTTTAAAAGATGACGCCGCCTTTTCCCGCATTGTCCAGGGAAGGTCGTTATGCCCGTCAATCACCAGGCATTGCTGATGCAACTGTCGCGCCCGGTCTGTCAAAATGACCGGTTTGCGCGCTGGTGGATCGGCTGCCTGCCCTGATTGAATCAGGTTGATAAAGACCAGTGGCAGCAATAGACCTCGAATAATCTGAATCCACTCTTGAAAGGCGATTTTCATTGAATCAGTTCCCGAATCTGAATGACGAATCTCAGTAGTTGCTCAGAAGCACATCTCAGTATGAGATACAGCAGTCTTGGAATCCACGATTCCCTGAATGACGTTTTCTGCTTCTCTCGTGAAAGTCAGAATTGATATTGATGTCTAAACCGTTTCCGGTTAGCTTGAATCAGTGCAAGATTCGCTTGTGACTGACTGTTAAGCGCTTCCTGCGGGATTACAACCGCTGGGATGGTTTGTCTGAGGATTATAAAGATGAGTGATAGCCTGGAAACAGTGTATTCGACTACGAATGCAATGGAAGCGGAATTTATTAAAATGACACTGGAAGGCGAAGGGATTCGCTGCCTGCTCGAAAATGAACTGCAGGCTGGCCTCACAGGTATTTTCGAAATCAAAGTTGATGTCATGAGTTCGAACGTGGATCGTGCCCGGCAAATCATCGATGAAATTCGTGAGTCATCTGAGTCGCATGAGGATACATCAGAAGAAGAGTGATTCTCATTACCTTGTTTAACGGACTTAAATGCACTCAGACAAGGGAACTTCAGATCGTCAGGGATCATAGTATGCTTGACTCCGCGCTTGCTGGCTTAAGCCTGGTGACGACGAACAGGCGCGGGGCCTCCGTCGATTGAGTATTGGGAAGAATCAGTTGCGTTTTGAACTGTGAATGCTCCAGTTGGCTCAAGAGAGTGGCGACGGCGCTGGTCTCTGCAGCGCCCCCCGGATGACCGGGGTAAGCCAGAATCGTGATGATGCCTCCCGGCCTGATCAGCGTGAGTGCAGCTTCGATTGCAGGTAGAGTTGATAATTCGTCTGTGATTTGCGCGTGATCTCCTCCAGGCAGGTAGCCCAGGTTAAACATGATGGCACCGATATGCCCGCGATGTTCAGAGGGGATTAATTCTGCGAGCAGACAATGGTTACCGCAGATCAGTTCAAAGTTATGGAATTCTGAATCCTGGAGCATCACAGCAGCCTGGTCCAGAGCCTGCTGTTGGATGTCGATCGCAAAGACCTTACCGGACTGGCCCGCCAACTGACAGAGAAAACGTGTGTCGTGCCCATTACCAGCAGTGGCGTCGATCGCCGTTTCGCCAGCCTGGAACACTTTGGCAATCAGAGCATGAGCCTGGTCTGTGAGACGCATCATGAGAAGCTTCATTTTAAAGTTTGTGGACGAGATCGAGTGATTTATCAGGTGTGGCTTTGCCTTCCAGAATATCTGCAAAATGATTTGCCATCCAGGGAGTCTGCAAACTTCCTTTTGAGGCAAAGCCGTTGAAGAATCCAATTTGAGGCTGCTGAGGATGCAGACCCATAATGGGTAAACGCCCCCGGATGACAGGGCGGACAGCAGCACGATGGTCTATAACCTCCACAGGAAGTTTTAGAAATTCGGACAGGCGCGAGCAGATTTCTTCTCTGCCTGCGAGAGTCGGTTCACAGTTAAGGTGTTCTCGATCATAGGTTGAACCGGCCCGGTAGAGATCCTCTTTCCAGTGAGCCAGCCAGATACCCCGGTGGACCACGCGTCGTTCCTGCAGTCCTGGAATTTTCAGAGTGAGTATTTCCCCTTTGGCTCCCTCAAATGGAATGGTTTTGAACCAGGGGTTTTGCTGACTGTGGATTCCTTCACAGAAAATGATTCTGTCAGCAGAAACGTTCCAACACGGCAGAATCACACGGTTGGATTCAAATTCAAGATCGTTAGCTGTGTCGAGGTTTGCTTCCAGAAAACAATCCTGTTTTATGAAATGCGCGCGGGAGAGACGAAGATACGTCGGCACATCCAGTTGTCCGCCGCCGGTCATCTCAAAGCCGCCTTGACTCATCTCAAACGCACTCTTGTCGGCGAGTGGCTGCGGTACCGAAATCAGTTTTGGGAAGTGTGTTTGCGAACGTTGTCGATATTGTTCCTGCTCCTGTTCTGAAGAAAACAGTCGCAGCATCGGTTTCAGTTCAAAGAATCGTGCGTCTGTTTCTTGTTCTATGCGACGATAGAAGTCAGTCGCGAACGGCAGAAATTCGTCAAGTCGCCAGGAAACAACCAGCCGCAATCCAGTGATCGGTGTAATCAGTCCCGCCGCGATCTGGGAAGAAGTCGTCGGCTCACAGCGATCAATCAACAGCACACCATACCCACGCTGTTGTAACGTCCAGCCCAACGCAGTGCCTGCCAGGCCTTGTCCCACAAGGATCAAATCAAATTCTGTTCGCTGGGGCATGTGGCACGTTTAAATGATTCAAGAAATGGGATAGAGCATGACTAAGGTAGTGAGAAAAATCGAGTTTCATTCATCCTCGCCGGGTAAGACAGTAACAATAATGATGGGTAAAGCAACAGCACCAAGAAAACAAACGATAAGCTTAGTGCCCCGGTAGGGGGATTTTCCTGGGCCGAATACATTGAAAGTCTCATAAAGTGCAGTACCGAGCATCAATAAGGAAACGAGTATTGTGATACAAAGAACACAGGTTCGGAACAGCCGTGTGCTTGTTTTCATTAATGCATCCCCGTTGAGCCTTTCGCGATCAACCTGACAGTAAATCTCACAAGTACAACACGGCTCAGTTTCCGATACAGTACAAAAACTCCTGTCGTTTGCCTGATTCACTGCTGGCGGCCCGGTGGAAAATCTGATTGCCGCAGATTGCCGGCGTTGCGAAGCCTTCATCGCCGAGCTGGTTTTCTGCCAGCAGTTCGAATTTTTCAGGGCTCGCCCGGAAGACGAATGTTTTGCCTTGTTCATTCGTCAGATAGATCTGATCGTTGGCCAGAACCGGAGAAGAAGATACTTTCCCACCCAGGCGGCTTTTCCACTGTTCCTCCCCCGTTTGTGCGTTCCAGCAGAAAGCGATGCCATTATCATCGATCGCATAGAGATATCCCTGATAAGCCAGCATCGATTGTTCATAACATTTCACGCGATTTGTCCAGACAATTTTTCCAGAACCGTCGGCTTTGACGGCCATTGTTCCTTTTAAAGGGAAACCGCCACTGGTAAAGACGAGATCACCGTCCCAGACCATCGTGCCGCAACTGACGATCCACATCGCCGGGGCGGACCAGAGATCGCGTCCGGTCTGGGGATCAAAGCTGGCAACTTTTGCGTTGCCGCTGAGCAGCATCTGGTCGCGACCCGCGATCCGTGCCACAATCGGCGTGGAAAAATTCATCTTCTCCGGCCGGTTGATGCGCCAGACTTCGCGGCCCGTTTGTTGATCAAAGGCGGCGATGAAACCATTCTTTTCGTATTCGGATGTGACGATCACGGTCCCCTGATACAACAGGGGAGAAGGGGCATAACCAAACTGGTATGCGAGTGGCAGATAGCCGCCGGCTTTGATCTGCCATTTTTGCTTCCCATCCAGATCGAGAGCCGTCAATTGAACCTGGTCGAACTGCGGAAAGACCGCAAAAACCGTTTCCCCATTCGAAGCCAGGGTGGGCGAAGCATGGGTGTTTTTCTGATGAATTTTCGGGGCAAAATCCCCCTGGCTGACGTCCGTTTTCCAGAGCTGCCGTCCGGTGGAACGATCGAAGCAGACCACTGATTGAACTTGTTTTGCTTCGTCTGCAGTGGAAATCAGAACGCGGTCATTCACCACAATCGGCGAGCTATGCCCCCGACCGGGAATAGCTGCCTTCCAGCGGATGTTTTGTGATTCACTCCATTTGAATGGAGGTGTTTCACCCTCGGCTGCGATATTATTCGCATTCGGACCCCGCCAGGTACGCCAGTCATCTTCTGCGGCGGCAAAGGGAGTGGTCAGGCAGAGCATCAGAATGCAGAGTACGAAGTACTTGAGGGTCGGTAGAGACATCGCAGGGCCTTTATTTTCCAGAATCGTGGCAGAGCTTAGGGGATTTAAGAATCCAGCCTGTTTATTGTGGTCGCGGTGACGACCTGGTGCAAGGCGATTCAACGGTCTTCCTGGAGTCCTGAAAAAATGAAAGCGTGGTAGCGAAATGTACAATCGATGTCGGAGCCATCATTTATTGTTTCCCGGTGACATTATTATTTAGTACGTGACAGATTGACTTTGAGTTTGTTAGAATGAATCAGTTCGAAGATGCGTTGAGTATGCGCCAGCATTTCAAATCACATTCCTGTGATACCAGCGCTTTTTAAGCAAGGCAATCCATTCAAAGCTGAATACGTTGTGACGAGACCTGATTTTTCTGATGAAAATTCAGGGTGGGCTTTTTGCGCCCGCAGTGTCTACAGGATGCGGAAGTGAGGGCCGGGATGATTTATGTCAGAGATCTTACGCGGGTTTTCGAGTCCGGCAATCAGGATGTGCTTGCCGTCGATCAGGTTTCATTTCATGTCAAACCAGGTGAAGTCTATGGATTGCTGGGCCCGAATGGAGCCGGCAAAACGACGACTCTGCGGATGATCCTGGGGCTTTTGAAGCCAACCAGTGGGGATGCGGAGGTGGAAGGATTCCTGGTATCCACTCATCCCGATGAAATCAAACGTCGTGTGGGACTGGTGTCAACCAGTGCCGGTCTGTATCAATGGCTGACTCCCCGTGAGATTCTGACATTTTTTGCAGACGTGTATGGTGTCCCGGCGCTGCAGGCAGCGGATCAGGTGGAAAAGCTCTCGCGTCTGTTTGGGCTCTCCGCCTTTATGGACCGCCGCTCGGCCACTTTAAGTACGGGACAGAAACAACGGGTCAATCTGGCTCGTTCGCTGATTCATGATCCCCCGGTGATGCTAATGGATGAACCGACGCGAGGCCTGGATGTTGTGGGGAGTAAGGTGATTTTCGATTATATCGACCTGCTCCGTGACGAGGGAAAAGCTGTGATTGTCAGCACGCATCGACTGGATGAAGCCGAACAGCTCTGTGACAGATTTGGTCTGTTGCATAATGGAAAGAAAGATTACGAAGGCACACTGGCAGAACTGCAGCAGTGCACTTCCTGTCAAACATTGACTCAAATATTTCTGCAATTACTCGATGCGCCCGTTGAGAATGCAAATCAGGTACCCGCTGCGCAAAGGGAGTTGATTTGATGGCTTCACCTTACGACCAGGATTCTGATGACCGCATCTACACGCCCACGAGATCTTTCCGGTTTTCGGGACTGCTGCGAAAAGAACTTCGCGAAATTCTTCGGGATCGACGGACCGTCATCACACTGATTCTGATGCCATTGCTGGTCTATCCTTTACTGGGTTTGATGCTGCAGAAATTTTTTCTGAGTCAGGCCTCTCAACTCCATGAAATTGAATATCGGATTGTTCTACCTAATGAACCGGAAGCGCAGATGTTTCGTGCGCTGTTTGAAGACGGGGATAAAATCTTTGAGGAGCGGAATCAGTCCATTACGAAAGTGGTGCCTGTAAAAGAAAATCAGACTGACAATGCGCTGGCTGCCTTTCAGGAAGTCAAACCCGTAGTGAAATTCATGATTGCCGAATCAACGGGCGAGAATCACAGCATTCTTAAATTGATTCGAGAAGGTGTGGTCGATGTTGGCGTTCGTTATTTCCCGATCGAAGTCAAAGATAATCAGGCACAACAGAAAGAACACAGTGGGCGGTTTCAGATTATTTATGGCGCTCAGTCCAACCATAGTCGTCGCGCAGCAGAATATGTAGAAGAACGGCTGCAGGCTGTTCGCTGGAATTACCGGGACCAGATGTTGACGAATCTGGGTGAGAGTCAGACCGTCCCTTTTATTACGTCGGTCTCTTCCGTGAAATCAGAAATGGGACAGGGAAAGTCGCTGGTTACCATTGTTCCCCTGATTTTGATTCTGATGACAATGACGGGAGCTGTTTATCCGGCCATCGATTTGACTGCAGGCGAACGGGAACGGGGGACTCTGGAAACTCTCATCTCGGCACCCCTTCCCCGGATGTGGATTTTGGGTGCCAAGTTCATTACGGTACTGGTGGTTGCCGTGATGACGGCGCTGGTCAATATGACGGCGATGCTGGCGACTGCCTATGCGAACGGACTGGAAACCGTTCTGTTCGGCGAAGGTATGACCCTGTTGGTATTGATGGAGATCTTGCTGCTACTGGTGATTTTCGCAGCTTTCTTTTCCGCTGTTCTGTTATGTATCACGAGTTTTGCCCGCAGTTTTAAAGAGGCCCAGGCCTATCTGATCCCCTTGATGCTGATTTCGATGGCTCCCGGAATTCTGGGAATGGTACCCGATCTGAAAATGACGCCGATGTGGGCGGTGATTCCACTGGCAAATATTGTGTTGTTAAGTCGTGATTTTTTACTTCATGAAGCAGAACCGCTTTTATTTTTTATATCGGTGTTTTCAACTTTGTTTTATGGCATCGTCGCACTCAGTCTGGCTGCACGGATTTTTGGTACGGATACCATTCTTTATCAGAGTGAAACTTCCTGGGCCGATTTTTTTAAACGATCCCGCAAAACTCATCAGTATCCTGCATTGAACAACGCCATGCTTTGTCTGGCTGTGATGTTTCCCATATTTATTCTGTCAGCAGCGTTTGTGGGACGTCTCAGAGAGCTGACAATTTCCCAACGACTTCTGGTTTCGGGGACACTGACATTTTGTCTGTTTCTATTGATTCCTCTGCTGTTCGCCTGGCTGGGCGGGGTGAATCTCAAAACCGGCTTTCGCTGGTTTAAACCGCGTCTGGTTTCCTGCCTGGGGGCGGCACTTCTGGGATTCACTTTATGGCCATTTGCTTATGAAATTGAAATCTTTGCGTTAACCGATGCCCGAATTGAAACGCTTTCACGTCTGTTTGAATCGATGAAAATTGAACTGGACGCCGTTCCGTTGTGGGTCAAGTTGATATCACTGGCAGTGATGCCGGCGGTTTGTGAAGAGCTGTTTTTCCGCGGGTATCTGTTAAGTTCACTCTTACATCGCTTTTCAAAATGGTGGGCGATTCTGGCGTCTTCCATCCTGTTTGCTTTATTCCACGTCATCGTTCGTGATTCCCTGTTTATCGAACGCTTTTTCCCCAGCTTTTTTATGGGGCTTTGCCTGGCATACGTAAATGTGCGTTCGCGGAGCGTCATTCCCGGCATCCTGCTGCATATGATTCACAATGGTTTATTAATCACCATCGCCAGTTATCAGAATTATTTCGCTGACTGGGAAATCAATATTGAGAATCAGAAACACCTGCCTGTCAGCTGGTTAATCGGTTCTTTGCTGGCCGTGGTGATCGGGTTCTCGCTGGTGCGTCTCAGTAATCGAAGGCCGACACTTTCTGCCTCTGAAACGGCTGCTGCAGAGATGGCTACCAGTTGACTACGATCCGGCTTGTCGTATAAAACTCCTAAGTGGTCAGTTTCTTGCCAGTCTGAATCTGTTTAGGATTTTAATGAATAATTCTTTCATTCCAAAACGGGAGATTCCATGACCTTGAGATCAGTCTTTTTCTGCCTGTTGATTTTCACCCCCGGATTTCTGTTCGCCGCGCAGCAGCCTCAGCCAAATATTGTGGTGATACTGGCTGATGATTTCGGTGTGGGTGATATTCAGGCTCACTATCCCGACAATAAAATTCGGACCCCCTGTCTGGATCAACTGGTTAAAGAGGGAATGAGTTTTACAGACGCGCATAGCGGGTCGGCAGTCTGTTCACCGACCCGTTACGGGCTATTGACCGGTCGGTATAGCTGGCGAACCCGATTGCAGGAATGGGTGATCGCAGCTTATGAACCTCCTCTTATTTTTGATGATCGACCAACCCTGCCGGCGCTGCTTAAGCCGAGGGGATACCAGACAGCATGTATCGGGAAGTGGCATCTGGGCTGGAACTGGCCGGGGCCGCAGACAAGTCAGATGCGGGAGCAGAAAAACAGTCAATGGAAATACGAATGGGATTTTACAAAACCGATCAAGGGAGGACCCGTTGATCGGGGATTCGATTATTATTTTGGAGTTGATCTTCCCAACCTGCCTCCGTTTACCTTTATTGAAAATGACCGCGTGTTCGTACAACCGACGGCCGAATATCAACTGGATCACAGTGAAGGGATCGTACTGCCGCGGGGATTTATTGGGGCCCCGACTGCGCCTGACTGGCGTATGCAGAACATTTTACCGGAAATTACCAGGCGGGCGGTAAGCTATATCGATCAGCAATCTCAGAAAAAATCACCTTTCTTTCTCTATTTTTCCATGACATCTCCACATGAACCAGTGGTTCCTTCAAAAAAATTCCAAGGCAAAAGTGGGATCGCTCCCATTGCCGACTTCGTCATGGAAACGGACTGGTCCGCAGGGCAGATCGTCCAGGCAATAGATCGGGCTGGCATTAAAGAAAATACGGTTGTCATATTCACAGCAGATAACGGCCATTCCCATTACACCGGCTGGAATGATCTGGTGGAATCCGGTCATCAACCGAGCGGTCCCTATCGCGGACATAAGGGGGATATCTGGGAAGGAGGACATCGTGTTCCTCTGGTGGTACGCTGGCCAAACCATATTCAGGCGGGCAGCAGTAGTCAGCAGATGGTTTGCCTGACCGACATAATGGCGACCTGCGCCGAGATTCTGGGAACAGATCTTCCTCAGAAGGGAGCTGAAGACAGTATCAGTTTTCTCGCTGCTCTACTGGGGGAAGCGAATCCGGAATCGCGCCAAACTCTGGTAAGCCATTCCAATCATGGAGAATTTGCTTATCGTGATGGTCCCTGGAAGCTGGTCTTTAAATTGAGCGGTCGCAACCTGGAACTGTCGCGGGGTAAGCCGACGATCGTTGAACTATACAATCTGGAGTCCGATATTGGTGAGGAACAGGATCTGGCAGAGAAGCATCCCGAAATTGTGAGTCGGATGACCACTGATTTTAAGCAATTAATAGAGCGGGGCAGCAGTCGATCAGGACAGAAAGCCGCTAATGATACACAGGTTCGGTTCGATATCACCCAGAAACAACGCTGGGCACCAGTATTGAAAGACTGATGATATTGCGTTGTTAAGACGACGTTTCTTCTTGAGAGTCTTCGCTGGAAATTCGATTGCCTCGGGTAATGGAATCGCTTCCAAAACGACTGGCGATCTGATCTCTGACCTGGTCCAGGCGAGAGAATTTCTGTAATTCCTCTTCATCAAACAGCGATTTCTGTTGTAACGCACCGCTTTGAAAGCCCGTCACTCCTATGCCAATCAACCTGATCGACAGGGGACGATCTGGTAACTTCTGATCCAGCAATTGTAAGGCGGACTGTTCAATATCCCTGGTAAGGTCTGTCGGTTGAGATACGGTGATGGACCTTGTGAATGTCGAGAAGTCATCGTAACGGATTTTCAACTGAATGGTTTTGCCCCGCAGTTTATTTTTGCGTAACCGCCGTGCTACATCTTCCACCAGACCGATCAAGACGGTTTTCAATATTTCCAGGTCATTGATGTCACTGGAAAATGTCGTTTCGTGCGAAATGGATTTGGCCTGTCTTTCCGGAACGACTGCCCGATCATCCAGTCCCTGGGCGAGGTGCCATAAGTGAGATCCCTGTTCGCCGAACAGTTCGGACAAAACTTTTTGTTCCATGACTCTCAATTGCGCGATGGTTTTGATACC
Organism: uncultured Gimesia sp.; assembly: GCF_963972345.1. NCBI lineage: Bacteria > Pseudomonadati > Planctomycetota > Planctomycetia > Planctomycetales > Planctomycetaceae > Gimesia > uncultured Gimesia sp. The sequence goes on from NZ_CAXAVM010000017.1 coordinate 36,837, forward strand.
CAGGCGATCAAAACGCTGTGTGGCCACTTTTCCAATCCCCCAGACCCGGGAAACAGGCAGCGGATCGAGAAACTCCTGGATTTTATCCGGTTCGACAACAACCAGCCCGTCGGGTTTCTCCGCATCGCTGGCAATTTTGGCGAGAAACTTATTGGGAGCGACACCGACCGAGGCAATGAGCTGTAAACTCTGGTTGATTTCCTGTTTGATCGCGGTTGCAATTTCTCTTCCGTTTCCAAAGAGCAACTGGCTGCCACTTACATCCAGAAATGCTTCATCCAGCGACAGTGGTTCCACCAGGGGAGTATATTTACGAAAAATTTTCTGTATTGAATGGGAGATCTCAGCATACGCGCTCATTCGAACCGGGAAAAAATGTGCCTGGGGGCACAGTTGCCTGGCTGTTTTCATTGGCATGGCACTATGCACTCCGAATTTGCGGGCCGGATAATTGGCTGCCGAGACCACGCCCCGGTGATCAGCGCGCCCTCCAACGATGATGGGCTGCCCTCGCAGCTTCGGGTGGTCCCGTTCCTCAATGGACGCGTAAAACGCGTCCATATCGACGTGAAGTATTGTTCGCATGTTGAGGACCGGTTTTGTTCCATTACTTAAGATCACTTAAAAACAGATCGCCTCCTGTCCGATTCTGCTTTACCATGCTCAGTCTTGTTTACGGTTGACTTACAGTTTAAGTCAACTTGATTTTCCAAGTTTCATTTTAGCATGGAATTCCTGGAAGACGTATAGAAAAGAATAAAGTCGAATCAGATATAAACGCGGCTTGATCTTTGCAAAGCACTTTCCCAGTGCTTTATAATAATTGATTATCAGTCCTGTTCCTGCCTGAACGCAATTCGCTGATGTGGATTGTTGTTTCAATTCTTAGTCGATAAGGAGACTTCAGTGAGTAATCAAAATCAGAATCGTCGCGACTTTTTGAAAACTTCCGCGGCTGCCGTTGCGGGTGGCAGCGTTCCCTTCTGGTTCCAGATTGATCCGGCCAGTGCCTACAAATTTAAGGCAGCCAATGATCGTCCCCTGGTCGGTTGTATTGGAACCGGCAGTCGCTGGAATGCAGTGGGGCCGAATGCGATGAAGTATGGCGATGTTGTTGCGGTTTGTGATGTGGATGCCGCTCACGCCAATAAGGCTCACGATAAGGTAAAAGAGACCCAGGGCAAGAAAGGTAACAATAAAGAAGTTGCTGTATTCGAAGACTACCGGAAGATTCTGGAAAACCCTGATATTGATATTGTGACAATCGTCACGACCGACCACTGGCATACCAAGATCGCGATTGAAGCGATGAAAGCGGGCAAAGACGTTTACTGCGAAAAACCTTTGACACTGACCATCGATGAGGGGAAGCAGATTATCAAAGCTTTGAAAGAAACGGGCCGCGTCTTTCAGGTGGGAACACAGCAGCGCAGTGAAATGGGACAACGGTTTCTGAATGCTCTGGGAGTGATCAAAGAAGGTCGTCTTGGAGATATCACCGAAGTGGAATGTGTGATCGGCGGTGTTGATCCCAGCGGTACCATTCCTGTTGCCGAAGTTCCCAAGACTTTGAACTGGGAAAAATGGCTTGGTCAGGCCCCCTTGACCGACTATCGCTGGAAAGCCGGAGAAGGAGAGAAGGGGAGTCCCAAAACACGCGGTCATTACGAATTCCGCTGGTGGTACGAATACTCGGGAGGCAAAATGACCGACTGGGGTGCTCACCACGTCGATATCGCGCAGTGGGGAATTGGAATGGATCATTCCGGTCCCACGCAGGTTATTCCTATCTCAGTCGAGCATCCCATTCCCTTGAAAAATGGAATGCCGACCAAAGACGATGCGTACAATGTCGCATCCCGGTTCGAAGTTCAGTGCAATTTCCCTAACGATGTCAAAATGACGATCAAAAGTGACGGACGAAACGGAATTCTGTTTACCGGAACGAAAGGACGGATGTTTGTCAGTCGTGGGGACCTGACAGGAAAACCGGTTGAAGACCTGAAAGATAATCCGCTCTCCAGTGACACCATTAAGAAGCTCTACAAAGGTCGTCAACCTGGCGATCATATGCGCAACTTCTTCGAGTGCGTTGAGGCGCGGGAGCAGCCGATTTCTGATGTAATGACTCATCATCGTGCCATTACAACCTGTCATCTGGCCAATATTGCCATTCGTTTGAATCGCTCGCTGGAATGGGATCCCCAGACCGAGCAGATCATCGGCGATGACGAAGCCAATCAGTGGCAAAGCAGAGAGCAACGAAAAGGTTACGAAATCAACGCATAGTTTACTGTTGAAACACAGCAGACCAGGAGTCGGCCTGGAGGGTGATTCGTTGCCCTTCAGGCCATCTTCATTTCTGAGTTGCTGTCGCGAAGGAGTACTCTGCAGGGAAATTTCATCTGTGTCCCGTTTTGCTGCAGCGTCTGCAGAGCCCGATTAGATCTGCAATCAGAAATCTCTCAATTCAAACTTGAATTCTGTATCGAGCGTCACAGCATCAGGCAGGGGCGACTAAAGAAGAATGCCAGATCTGCATTTACATCCAGAGGTGAAGGCGGGATTGCAGATCTTCAGGCAACCGTTTTTTAACCGCATTCATAACCTGGTTGTCGTGATAGCGCGTGCTGAAGTGAGCGAGGATGATCAATTCGTTCTGGAATCGTTCTGCACGTTCGACGATATCATCCAGATGCATGTGTCCGAACTTATGAATTTTTTCCCGACGGTGTTCGGGACGGTAGAAAGTCATTTCTGTAATCAGGACTCTCGATTCATAAGCCGTTTCAAACTGATCCAGTCCGGCAGGGGCTGTGTCACCCGTGTAACAGACCAGGGGCACGCGAATTTCTTCACTGACCTCGATACCAGAGATGCGCGCATCACGAATTTCGGTTTCCGCTTTTCCTTGAAATTCCTGTTTCAACTTTTTCCGGCAGTCCCAGACCTGGAAACCCAGTGAAGGCACGGTGTGTTTGGTCTGAAATGCAGTGACAGCATGTTCCCTCGAAAGCTGCACTTCTTCCCCATCCTTTAAACCAATCAGTTCGCATTCCATTCGGCCCCGGTCCAGCTTTTGCCAGCTTTTCAGCATGTTCCAGACAGGGTCAACCACTTCTTCAGGCAGGTAGATCAGTGGAGGGCTCATTTTCATCATCCGTCGACGTGCAACAAATGCAGGGAGAGCCGCCATGTGGTCGAGGTGGGCATGGCTGATGAAAAAAATACCAGTCCCCATAAAAGACCAGGGACTTCCTCCGAGGTCAAATCCCAGTTTGAGCTCCGGAATTCTCCAGTAACTTTGAACGGCTGCCCGTGAGTAGCCCTCAATGGTGAGGCCTTTGTATTTCACAGATTGCAGAGGAAGATTTTCTAACATAGTCGTACTGGTGAATTCACCGATTTTTTATTGGTCTGAATACTCGATCGACCTTGATGTGGTTGTTCGGTTGTTGTTCAGAGAATTGATAAGACTGGTATTAAACAGGCAAACATGATTTTCAACTGGCGGAAGACTGTCAGATTAACTCAAATCATACCGTATACCAATAAATACACCGCCGGAATTCGTGAAGCGTTCGAGATTCGGCGGTGAGTTCTCGGTTATCTTGATCTGACAGGCAGTGATGACACTTATTTGACTGGAATGGATCGGCCTGTCTGGATACTTTTTGCCTCAGCATAACAAATTTTCAGCGCGTCTCTTGCCAGGGAACCTGATAATGCCTCTGGTTCCTCGCCGCTTTGGAGCGCATCGACGGCAGCCTGTAACTCCAGGGTGAACGCCGCACACCAGGCATCGCCTCCCTTGAGTTTCGGATGTTTGAGTTGACCGTTTTTAGTAATCAGTGTCAGGGGTTGACTGACGATCCACTCTTTGTTTTTGCCAACTCCCATCGTGCCGGCACCAAACAGAATGGTTGCATCTTCAAAATAGAGTTCATATCCGTGCGCAAATTCCAGGCCTCTGGTCGCAATTCCCCCACTGACACAACTGACCGCCAGATTCGGATCCTCGTAATCATAAACCGTGTGGACGTGGTTGATAAAACCTTTGCTTTCAATTCCTCTTGAAGTGACTTTTTTCGGCACACCGCACATTAAACTGATCAAGTGGTTATCATGGATGTGCAGATCGATTCCCCAGCCACCAAGTTTCTGGAAGTCTTCGATGTTCTCCGACCACTTCGGAGGAGCCATCACCCGGCGGAAATGGGCTGCCAGCAGTTTTCCGAATTGATTACTTCTGACGCATTCCACGGCATATTGAAATTCGGGGAAAAAGGGCAGGACCTGGGCAACCATGAACTGGACGCCGGCTTTCTCCGCAGCTTTCACCATTTTATTGGCCGCTTTCAGGTCGATGGCAATCGGTTTTTCGACAAGGGTGTGTTTCCCGGCCCGGATCGAATCCAGTGCGACCTGTTCATGCATTTGGGTGGGCAGGCAGATATCTACCAGGTCGATATCGGGGTCATCCAGCAGCTCGTGATAGTCGCTGTATTGTTTTACTTTCGAAAGGTCGACCTGAGTTCCTCGGGGACCAAAATTTCCTTCAATGCTGCTCCAGTCGCCAGCCAGTTTCTTGGAATCGCGAGTTGAGATCGCCGTGACCTTCGCTCCTTTGAGTTTTCTGGCTCCTTCGAAGTGAGCCATTCCCATAAAACCGATGCCAATAATTCCAATACGAACCATGATGTTCCCCTGGTCATGTGGTCGAAAATCTGAGTTAGTTAATCCTGTTGCTAAAGACTGACGACCGTTGCCGCAATCGTCAAGCTTTTCACAATTGGTTTTTCAGCATCTTGTTCTAACTGTCAGATCGCTGAAAGAAGAATTCCGATCGATAAGAATAAATGATTGGAATCAAGGGAGAATGTGAGTCCGAATTAGTATCTCCAAATCCCTAATGAGGCTGACTGTCCATTATACTGGATGGCAGGTGAATGCAGCTAAATGCATGCAGTTTCCAATACGCAGTGCCGGTTTTTTGTGCAGATTCGCGATTGCGTAATAAATAGGCATTAATCTGGGCTGGGTGAGTGGTTTGGCGGCGGTTTTTTGCTGTTGCAGGGCTTGTCTCGTAATTTTTCAGTCTGGGCTAGACATCAGAAAATGAAAAGTGTTATCATACTGATGTCGACATCGTAGTGATGGCAGTTTGCTGAGGTTAAAGGCTGTTTTCAGCAAATTGTCCAGATGAGTACTCTTTAACTACCCTCATCCTGCAAGTTGCTTCAACCTTATTCGTAAGGTAACAGGGAAGTATGAGGGGCCAGACAACGAAGGATTCGAAAAGAAATGCTTGTATTATCACGAAAACCCGGTGAACGAATTCGAATTGGCGATGACGTAACCTTGACGATCGTTCGAATCGGTCCGAATTCCGTCAGATTAGGCATTGATGCTCCACGCAGCATGAGTATTGTGCGCGAAGAACTGTGTATTGAATTTTCGGATCTGCCAGAAGCAGGCCAGTTCACGGAAGAACCTTCTTCACCTTAGTTCTGCCGCCTGTCCGTTGTCATACCCAGAGGCGGTCCGTCTCACTTGATCGCACACTCGTTGCAGATCTGAACCATCGCGTTCATTAATTACTTCCATTTCGCTTATTAAAGCAGTTGGCATGTTTGCTGAATCAGAGCAAGTCGATTCACCGGCCCGCGTCACATTACGCGCCATTTACCAGGGGCGCGTGCAGGGAGTGGGGTTTCGCTACCGCACCACGCGGCTTGTGCAGCAGTATCCGATATATGGGTATGTGAAAAATCTGTCAGATGGCACGGTGGAAGTGGTGGTTCAGGCGGAGGATAAAACTGTTCTAGAGCAGTTTTTTGATGATATGATGCTTACGTTCGCAGCGAATGTGACAGATGTATCAGTTGAGGAAATCGATTGTGAAATTCATTTTCAGCAGTTTCAGATCCAGCGATAAAGCCTTCTGATTACGCATTTTCGAGTTGGAATAGCGCCAGTTTGGCAAATTATAGCGAACGTACCTTCCAGATTGGGGAAATCAGGGCACGATTAACCCTGTATTCTTTACTTTCCCCACCCCTTCTCGGTAAAGTAATCGGTGTCCGATGGACTGGTGGCAGTAATAGCAGGACAAAATCCCTGTGATTACCCAAGTTTAAAAATAAAACCAACATCCGGGTCAATTTAATCGTAAACAGCGGGGAGAATCTGTGCCTGGCTTCAGGTATGGACAAGTTCTTTTTTGTGGCCTCAATACATTCTTAACTGATTGGTGAATGAACGATGGAAAGCCTCCTGGTTTTTTCAGCAGAAACAGCTGACCTGACGGTTCAATGGTGGTTAACCGGAGCAGGAGTTCTGCTCTATTTTGTACTGTTGTTTGGTGTGGTTTCATTTACCCAGGCAGGTGTCATTGCCAGGGCGACCACAAAAGAAGCGATTCGTCAGCCGGTCTTCCTGTTACTGATGGCGATGGGCCTGCTGTTGCTGTTGCTGAATACATTCCTGCCATTCTTCTCCATGGGCGATGATGTCAAGATGTTAATGGACTGTGGTCTGGCAACAATTTTGATTTGCAGCCTCCTGCTGGCCGTCTGGTCTGCCAGTACCAGTGTGGCAGATGAAATTGAAGGCAAGACGGCAATGACCCTGCTTTCAAAACCGATCAATCGTCGGCAGTTTATCATCGGTAAATATCTGGGGATTCTCAAAGCGGTCGTCTGGCTGATGTTGCCAATGGTGATCACTTTCCTGCTGCTGGTTTACTTCAAGGTGGGTTACGATGCCCGTGAAGCTTCGCGGGACGCACCGACCCATGCAGAGAAGATGGCTGCTGTCTGGCTGATTCTGCCTGGAATTCTGTTGATTTATATGGAAGTTGCAATCCTGGCCGCCATCAGCGTCGCTATTTCTACCCGTCTGCCGATGATGGTGAATATGATTATCTGTTTTGGAATCTACATCATTGGCCACCTGACGCCCAATCTTGTTCAGGCCAAGTCAGAGGGACTGGAGTTTGTGAAATTTACAGGGCAGCTGATCGCCACAATTCTGCCAAATCTGGATAACTTTAATATGTCACCAGCGGTGGCAACAGGAACGGTAGTACCGCCAGTCTATATTGGTCATTCGGCATTAAGCTGTCTGCTCTACTCCGGAATTGCGATTCTGGTTGCCTTTATTCTTTTTGAAGACCGTGACCTTGCCTGAGTAGCAGGGGGCGGGCTTCTTCACACTTAATAAATTAAAACAGATTCGGTGGGTCCTGTGTCAAATCGTCAGCCCAACGCATTTCATCGTGCTTTCCCCGCTCGGGAATTCTTTCGTGGGTCTGCCAGATCTGTTCTGTTCTGGTCGCTCTTCAATGGCCTGCTGCTTATTTTGTTGCTGGTCGATCTGTTTCTGATCATAGATCTACTTGATCACCGGGGGCGAATCACACTCCATGGCGAGCAGAACGTTCAGTTGCTGCAGGAACTGAGGACTGCACCCGTACCTCCGAGTCTGCCTGAAGACAACGAATCGGAAGAATCAGATCCCCTGGCGGAAAAGGGGCAGGCTGATGCAAAGCCTCCCGTGGCTGATGAAGAGCCCGAATCGAAAGCACCGCCTTCAGCAGAAATGCCCCGGTTACAGATGGTGAGTCTCAGTGACTCAGGGATTTTGCCATCGATCTGGTGGACAAATTCAAAATATCAGCTTGGTTTATTGCCACGATTGTATCAGAGTGTTCCTCTGTTGCAGGAAAATCAGTCGGCATTGTTTACGTTGATCTGTTTTGCTCTGGTGGTCGCCAGTATTCGGGTTTTGATCCGCTGGAGATCTCGACAGAAGAGTCTGAAAATCTCGCATCAGGTTTCCATGACTCTGCGAAATATGATTCATCGGCAGGCCCTGCGACTGGGGCCGGGTGACCTGTCGGGTAAGGAGACCGAACAGGCTTTTCAACTGTTTATCCGGGATGTGGGTGCGGTCCAGCAGGGAGTGTTTCAATGGGTTTATGGTCTGTCGCGCCATCCGGTTACTCTGCTGATTCTGCTGCTGTTTACGGTATCGATTGACTGGAGGCTGACTCTGCAATGTATGATTCCTTTGGCTGCTGCCTGGTACTTTTTATTACAGCATCGTAAGAACTACGAACAGCAGCAGGCAAAAACACTGGTTGCGATTGAATCAGAGTTATCGCTCCTGGCAGAAAATCTGCGGAGTACCCGCCTGGTACGTGGTTTCGGAATGGAAACAGCAGAACACGACCAGTTTCAAAAACACCTGAAAAAGTATACGGATAATATCTCAACCCTCAAACGTGTAGAGGGCTGGGGGCATCGTGTGGCGCGAGGACTGGCAGTGTTCTGTTCGTGCATGGTACTGTTTCTGGTGGGTTATAAGGTGCTCGTGAGTCCGGACAGTCTGCCTCTTTCTGCTGCTGTTTTGATGACGGGTGTCTTTGCCTTTTTCTATCTGCCGGTAAATGGTTTGTATCAACTGATTCAGACTCGGGATGAAGCGAACATCGCGGCCAGTTCAATCTATCGTTACCTCAATCAAATACCCACTGTAGGTCAGGCTGTAGGAGCCAAATTTCTGGAACCCCTGTCGCAGGCACTCCAGTTTGAAAATGTCAGCTTTCAATTAAATTCCAACAGCCCCCCGTTACTCAAAGGTTTTGATCTGAAAATACCTGCAGGGACCAGCACGGCGCTGGTCTCCCTGGAGAAACTGGCTCCACGTGCAGTGAGTTATCTGATACCCCGCTTTATTGAACCTCAGTCGGGGCGGGTTCTGATGGATGGTGAAGATACAGCCTGGGTGACACTGGAATCATTGCGCGCTGAAGCGATCTACGTGAGCGGTAATGATCCCTGCCTGACGGGGACCGTCAAAGAGAATATCCAATGTGGTGATGAAAGGTATTCTCTGCAGGAGGTGATTGCGGCTTCTAAAGAAGCACACGCGCATCAGTTCATTCAGAATCTGTCCCAGGGGTATGAGACCGCACTGGGGCAGCATGGTGAAGAATTGACTGTGGGCGAAAGTTTTCGGCTGGGGCTGGCACGGGCGTTATTACGCAAGCCGGCCCTGCTTATTATTGAAGAGCCGGAAGGTGTGCTGGATGAAGATACCAAAACTCTGCTCGAGGATGCCTATTCACGAATCTTTCAGAATCGTACGGTTCTGGTGATCCCCTCGCGAATTACGACCCTGCGGCGTGTCAATCAGGTTGTATTAATCCATGAAGGCAAGGTGGAAGCGGTCGACAGTCAATCGAATCTGTTGAAAAAATCAGCCTTGTATCGCCACTGGGAGTACACGCGTTTCAATCAGTTCAGGCATATTCAGGAAACTTCGAACGAACGTTGAGCCAAAGATACCGATATGGATACGCTTCATTCACCTGTGGTCGAACATGCGATTCGGCTGGCTGCGGTGGCACATAAGTCTCAAAATCGCAAATCTTCCGGCATTCCTTATATTGCGCATCCCATGAGTGTCTGCCTGATCCTGATGAAAGCCGGGTTTGATGATGAATCGATTCTGGCAGCAGCAGTACTACATGACGTGGTAGAAGATACGGAATTGTCCATCGAAGACCTGCAAGAACATTTTTCTGCAGACGTAGTACGTTATGTGGAGGAAATGACAGAAGAAAAAGAGACGGAAGAAGGAGCGAAACGGAGCTGGCCGGATCGAAAACGGACTCACATTGAAGTGATGCAGCAGGCGACCCTGGGGGCACGCGCGATCGAACTGGCGGATAAGCTGCATAATCTGGAAGCAATGCTGTTTGATCTGCAGACCGAAGACAGGCAGAAGTTCTGGGGGCATTTTGGAGCCAGCCCCGATGAAATCATTCAGTATTATCGTTCGATGATCGAAGCTGCCGGCCAGTCAGATTCAGAATTAAAATCACTGGTCGAGAACTGCAACTCCCGGCTTGAAGAATTGAAAAAATACCTGCCTTCTGAATGAGTCGGCTTGCTGGAACTATCGGGGTTGCTGTTGCTTTAGTTTAATACAGAGGTGTTAACTGCGCTTCCCTCTGATGACCTCAATGATCGGGCTGTGACAGCTGTATTAATAGAAAGCGAGTACGCCATGCAAGGCAAACAGGAATATCCTGACTGGTTTCTGTGGTTGTGGGAGAAGTGGTTTGTTCTCTTTCTGTTGCTGGGGGCTCTGACTCTGGTTTTTATCGGGGCCGCTGTTTATCTGGACAATCGATTTACGCAGGTCCAGAACCAGCTCGAGTATGTTCCCCCCCGCAGTTATCAGCCACCAGATCTGAAGAATTATCAGGCCGAGAAAACTGACCTGGAAAAACTGACTCGCAGCCGATCTCTGTATGTTCCCTGCTATTCCCACATCTATTATCACGGCGGATCTCCGTTTCTGCTGGAATCCACTTTAAGTATTCGAAACATTAACCGTCATCAATCTGTGTTCATCACTACCATCGATTATTTCGATACGGATGGCAAACTGGTAAAATCATACCTGGACCAGCCCATCAGGCTCACTCCATTTCAGACGATCGAATTTCTGGTGGAAGAGAAAGACAGCAGTGGAGGTTCCGGTGCTAATTTTCTGGTAACCTGGACTGCGGGTGAAGGTGTGAATCAACCACTGGTAGAAACGGTGATGATTGGTACTTCCGGACCCCGTGCAATTGCTTTCAGCAGAACAGCAATCGAAATTTCACCAGACGAACGTTGATTTATTCTCAGGTCCTTCTGCTATTTTGATTCAATGGATTGCGTTTGCAGAGTCAAGGTTTGGGAGGGGAGTTAACTTCAGGTCTTTGGGCGTCACTGAAAGCTGCCAGACTCTACGCTCAGGGAAGTAATCGATCAGTTTCTGGTTTTCTGCATCGCTCAAGGGCAGAGCCCAGACCACTTCTGCGTTATCGATATCTGCGCGGTTATAGACCCAGTCAAAATACAAATCATGATCAGAGGAGTAATTCACAAAGATCAGGTCTTTTTGAGGATTCTGTTCGAGCTGTTGAATCAGTTTTATACGACTGGAGCCTAATTTATACCGAGAGGGTAAGTTTGGATCTGATAAATAGTGAAATATCTGGGTCTTTAGTAAAGCAAAATAGAAAATACCCAGTACGAATAAAAACACGCGTCCCTGGTTATGATTATTCCAGTTTGCAGCGTTCCAATGTCGTGCCCCTTGGATCAGGACATAAAAGACAAGAGGTATTACAGGCGCAAGGTAATAAACTTGAAAAAAGGTCATGCAGAGTAAGTGAATCAAAAGCACCACTAATAGAATTGAGAGGGCGATCTGTATCCAAGGGTTTTTAAGTACCCAGGGTAAAGTTAATAGCAGGGCGCTTAATGGAAAAAATAGCATCTGAACAATAAACTTCTGACTTTTTCCAGACACAGAAAGCAAGTATCCTCCAGAATCCTGATGTTTCTGATATTCATCGAAAGACCATCCAGAGTGAAATCTTTCAAAATGAGGTAAGTCATTTTTTACCTCACGGGGAGTGCCCCAGATGAACAGAGGTGTTTGAGAGTAAGTTTCTTCATGGACCTGGTAAGGAAATCGAAAGAAGTTTTCTGTAACGCTCCAGTTATAATAAGCAAGGGATCCTACGATAAAAGTTGATATAACACTCAGAGGGAGAATAACCACTTGAAAAATAGTTCGTATTGCATACTTTCGTTGTGTGGCTAGCCACACGATAAAGATCATCATTGAAAAGACAGCAGTTATAAAACCTTCAAATGGCCGACTGATAGCCAGTATGAACAACCCGGCTCCCAAGATAAATGTGGTGTGAATTTCGGGAGAAATCATCAATCTACGCAATGCTCCAAATAAGAGAGCCGCTCCCAGAATGGCGACTCCCCCCCCAAAGTAGTTTTGTCCCCAAAGAATCAGTAAGGGGTGGAATGTCGACATCAACCCACCCGCAAGTGCCCATTTTGGCGGGACCCAGGCCTGCAACATCCAGCAGGTCGCGGCATTAGCCAGGCTGACACTGAGCCAGACTCCCACGAGCGGGTTTCCTGTCATCACCTGACCCACGGCCAGAAACAGACCCTGACCTGGTGGGTATTTGGAGGCATAGGTCGGTTTCTGAATAATGTGGAAGGATTGAAAATGTTTCCAGAAGGGGTGAGTCGGGTTGGTCAACCTGCCCTGTGCGAATGTATCAGCTGCTAACAGATAGCTGAATTCATCGTGAATACGGGGGACTGGTTTTTTATATGTCGATAATGTAGCCGCCAGTGTAAATGAAAGAATAAATACAGTAATGATCGATACTCGGGGTCGGCTGAAAAACTGAATGGTTCTGCGAAACCGATTCAATAACTGGGTATGAATCCATCGACATGGCAATAATTTGACTATCAGAATCAATCCGGCAAGAATGAGACCGTTTTTCAGAAGTAGAGCAAAAATCATTGAAAGCAGCCCAGAGTGAATTGAATGCAGAATTAATTTCAGGGGGGGAGTTAAATTGCCATTCAGGCTTTCCGGGGAGTGATGGATGTGAATGATAAAGCTTAATTGGCACCTGAGCGGCAGGTCGAATTTTGTTGACCAGGCTACCCAGGTTTCCTTATTATGCATAGGTTACCAAACAGGAATCAAGTATATTCTCATGTTTCGGGTCTCTTCAATCAGTGACTCACGTCTGCAAATTATATTCGGAGATAGCTTTAAGTGTCTGAAACTAATTGGCTTACGATTGTCATACCAGCTTTAAATGAAGAGGATGCCATCGGCGGGACAATTGCGCGTTGTCTCGAAGCCCGCGAAGAAATTTCGCATCAGTCGGGTCTGGATGGTGTGGAAATCATTGTTGTAAGCGATGGGTCGACAGACCGGACTGCTGAAATCGCACAAAGTTTTGAAGAGATCTCTGTCATCATCTTTGAACAAAACCGAGGTTATGGGGCGGCGATTAAAGAAGGTTGGAGACGCGGTCGTGGCGATTATGTCGGTTTTCTGGATGCAGATGGCACTTGCGACCCGCGTTTTTTTGCTGCACTCTGCCAGACAGCGATTACTGAAAATGCGGATGTTACTCTCGGTTCCCGTCTGGGGGCAGACTCACAAATGCCGGCAATTCGCAGAGCCGGGAATCGTGGTTTTGCGTTTTTAATGGGGTTGCTCTGTGGTCGAAATGTGACCGATACTGCCAGCGGAATGCGAGTTGTACGCCGCGATTCACTTAAGTATCTGTATCCTCTGCCGGACGGGCTGCATTTTACTCCCGCCATGAGTGCCCGGGCATTGATGAACCATCTGCGAATTATTGAAATTCCCATGAAGTATGAAGAACGGATTGGTGAAAGTAAGCTGAACGCACTATGGGATGGGTTTCGATTTCTTAAAGCCATTGGGGAAGGGGTCCTCTGTTACCGACCTGAGAAAATATTTCTGACAGGTTTCAGTATTTGCATGCTGGTTATTCTGATTCTGGCAGCTTACCCCACCGAGTTTTACTTTCAGAATCATCGGCTGGAGGAGTGGATGATCTATCGATTTGTTGTCTGTCAGTTTGCAGGATCCTTTGGAATCACCCTGCTGTTGGCTTCGGCGCTGTCAAATCGAATGGCTCGAATGAGCTCAAGACGCGAAGATTCAGTCGGCTTCTGGTCCTCTGTCGTAGCCAGTCTCTTTACAGGAACACCCCTGGTTGTGATTACGGGGCTTCTGACTCTGCTGGGAGTCGGCTTTCTGTGGCCGGGAATCGTGGAATTTATTTTATCCGGTAAAATTACATTACACTGGTCCCGATTAATTGCAGGTGCTTTCACATTATTTACTGTATTACAGATATCGATCTTTTTCGTACTAATGAAAGTTGTGGAAATCTGGAGCGTGGAGCAGAGATCTGTCGAGAAAAACTATCTTGAACACTGTCGAAAAGAATCGGTTCTGCCTCGAAATGTGTCTGGTCCTGATACTACTCCGACCTTTAAGACCACGCAGCCGGTAATCAAATGAAAATCCTTCAGCAAATACATTCGAATACGGTTCACAGCAGACGGGTTGAATCACTTTTAAATCACATTCTTCCTTTACTGCCGAAGGAAGGGCTGGTTCTGGATGTCGGGTGTGGTGATGGTTTACTGGGAAGTCTACTTCAGTCAAAGGCGCAGGGAGTTGAAGTAAAAGGGCTTGATGTTCTGATCAGAGAAAATATCAAGATCCCGGTAATCTCTTTCGATGGTAAAACCATTCCATTTCAGGATAAGAGTGTCGATACGGTTCTACTCATCGATGTTCTCCACCATACAAGCGATCCTGCTGTGATTCTTAGAGAGGCCAGACGAGTGGCCCGGCAGGCAATCATTATTAAGGATCATACAAGAGATGGTTTTTTGGCCAGATCAACACTACGTTTTATGGACTGGGTTGGTAATGCTAGCTATGGCGTAGCATTGCCTTATAATTATCTCTCCAGTCAGGAGTGGGACAGTTTGTTTGCTGAACTGGATCTCAAACCATCTGACTGGAACGGAAAATTACAAATTTATCCCAAACCAGCGGATTATCTTTTTGGTCGCTCCCTCCATTTTGTAGCCAGGATTAAACTCAGTTAGTTTTTTATCAGACGAAGCAACACACAGCAGCCTCAGGAAATTCATTTGAATTCTGTACCATCTAAAATTATATACTGGCATGACGGAAGCGAATGTTGTGACAAGATCTGGGAGGCTGCCTACCGACGATTTGAGACGCCTCTGCAGGAATTGAAAAAGTTTCAGAAGCGTTTAACACAATTAGGCCTCTCTGCGTGGGATAAAGACCTGGATGTAGTAGAACTGTTCTGCGGACAGGGAACAGGTCTGATAGCACTGGAAAAAATGGGATTTAAATCCATTTCTGGAGTCGATCTTTCTCCCCATTTGCTTGAGCAGTATCAAGGAGCGGCAAAATTATACGTAGGTGATTGTCGTGATCTGAAGTTTGATAACAGCCGTGATGTCCTGATTGTGCAAGGTGGATTGCATCATTTACCTGTTCTGCTGCCCACTGATCTTGAGCAAACTTTACAATAGATGCATCGAGTGTTGCGGCAGAATGGACGTATTGAGATTGTCGAGCCGTGGATAACACCATTCCTTCAAGCCGTCCATTTCCTCTGCAAGAATCATTTTATCAGGAAGATCTGGCCGAAGTTGGATGCACTTAGTGTTATGATAGAACAGGAACGATCAACTTATGAGCAATGGTTATATCAGCCCGAAGTAATACTGACATTATTAAAACGTGATTTCCAGCCAGAGCAGCAACTGATCGGGTATGGCAAGCTCATGTATGTAGGACGTAAGCAGTGAGTCTGACAGCTTTACGTCCCCGATCTCTCTTGATATACCGGGTGTTCGATATAGATCATGAAAACGCAACTTTCGAAAAGACGTGTCTGAGAAAATAATCATGCAGCAGTTTACTTTGCTCCTGTTAGTGACTGTATTGATATGCTTGTTTCACAGCGAGGCGACTGCGGAACAGCCCAACATCATCGTGATCATGGCGGATGATCTGGGGTATGGTGATGTTTCCTGTTACGGTGCCACAGAACTGAAGACTCCGCACATTGACCAACTGGCAGCAGCAGGTTTGCGATTTACCAGCGGCTATTGTTCTGCTTCGACCTGTACTCCCACTCGTTATTCCTTTTTGACCGGTACTTACGCTTTTCGAGGGGGACGGACCGGCATCGCGCCTCCCAATGCCCCTGCGATCATTCAACCGGGAACAGAAACGGTTGCCTCTATTCTGAGCCGAGACGGTTATGCTACCGCGGTGATCGGGAAATGGCATCTGGGACTCGGGGGGGAAGCCGGGCCGAACTGGAATGGACAACTGAAACCGGGACCTCTGGAAATCGGTTTCGATACCTGCTTTCTGCTGCCGACGACCAATGATCGGGTACCTCAGGTCTATGTCAAAGATCATCGCGTACTCAATCTTGATCCTGCTGATCACCTATGGGTCGGGAATAAAAAACCGAGTTCCAATCACCCTACCGGTCTGACCCATCGAGAGACGCTTAAAATGGACTGGTCGCACGGGCATAACTCGACTATTCATAATGGCATCAGCCGCATCGGTTTTTATACTGGCGGTCATGCTGCCCGCTTTCGCGACGAAGATCTGGCTGACAAGTGGGTCGAGAAATCAGTCGAGTTTATTGAGCAACATCAAAACCAACCTTTCTTCCTGTTTTTTGCCTCACATGACATTCACGTTCCACGGATGCCTCATGAACGGTTTCAGGGAAAGACCAGCCTGGGCTTCCGTGGCGATTCGATCATTCAGCTTGACTGGTGTGTGGGGGAATTGATGAAAACATTAGATCGCTTGAAACTGGCTGAAAATACGCTGGTAGTATTCTGTTCCGACAATGGTCCGGTTCTCGATGACGGATACAAAGACGGAGCGATCAAAAAGATCGGAACCCATAGAGCCGCAGGACCTTATTCGGGAGGAAAGTACAGCGTCTATGAAGGGGGAACCCGGACGCCATTCATTACTCGCTGGAAAGGCCGCATCAAACCGGGCGTGAGTCAGGAACTGGTTTGTACGATTGACTTACCCGCGAGTCTGGCTTCTTTGACGGAGCAGAAACTGTCACCAGGGAGTTGTCGGGACAGTTTCAATCTTCTGGGGGCTCTGTTGGGAGAAGTGAACTCCAGGGGGCGCGCAGAACTCGTGCAGCAGAATAACGGTAATAACGGAACCTATGCGTTACGAGCCGGAAATTGGAAACTGCATCGCTATGACAAACAGACTGCGCGAAATGTGGTGGTGGAACAACAACTGGAAAATACGGTTGTTCCCCGATTTCAACTTTTCAATCTGGAAGAGGATCCCGCAGAGAAGAACGACGTTTCAGCAGAGCATCCGGAAGTGGTCGAGCGCCTGAAGCGTCGCCTGACAGAAATCATACAGCAGGATCAAAGTCGTCCTGAAGCTCAGTCTGCAGACAGGAAAAACTGAGATGTGAAAGCTTTTTCGATCCGATTCTATATAGAACTCTGCATGGCTCTGCTGGATGCCAAACGTGCCGTTCGTCTGGTGAGGCATCATACAAACGAATGGGGGCTGGATTCGTATCAAATCGGGATCGCCGGTTATTCCGCGGGAGGAAATCTGGCAATGAATCTGGCTGCCAATTTTGACAGCGGAGATCCACAGGCAACTGACCCGGTTGAAGGTGAAAGCAGTCGTCCCGACTTTGCGATTGGTCTGGCGACCTGGCATTGGAGACAGAAGACATCACCATTTACATTTCGAAAAGACAGTCCTCCTGTATTTCTGGTGCATGCGACAAATGATGGAATCAAGGGCGGAGCGCCGATCGAAATGCCGAAAGAAATCGAGGCAGATCTTCTCAAACTGAGTGTGCCGGTTAAGCTGGCCCTCTTTGATGTAGGCGCACACGGCGTGGGAAATCTGATCCCTCAACGTGTGAAAAGAGGATTTCCTCCAGCGAAATGGCCTGAGCTGTTTTTAAGCTGGTATCAGAGTTTGAACTGAAACCCGATTGTCGCGGGAAGGCTTCAGGTATATCCTTTTGACCGAATTCATGAAGACTCTTAGAAAAGAGCTGGCATCATCTGGGAATTCAGTTCGTTCCAGCGTGTTTGTAATTCGATTCGCTTCTTAGTATTTTCCGTCGCGAGATCAATTGTTTCGCTCTGATCACTGGCGAGGTTGTAAAGCTCCCAGACTGGTTTCTCGAGTGTTCCCCGCATCTGGACGATCTTCCATGCACCGCTGCGGAGTGCAGCTCTGCGTCCCTGTCGCCAGAAGAATTCCGAGTTTGATAACTCTGTTTCCTGTTTCAACAGGAAGGGAAATAAATTGCGGCCATCGAGATTTTGAGGGAGCGCCGCTCCAGCAAGTGCCGCCGCAGTCGGAAACAGATCCAGGCTACTGACAGGTACATTGACAGTCTGTTTTGGTGCGAGTGTACCAGTCCAGCGCATCAGAAACGGGACACGCAAACCACCTTCATACATGCTCCCCTTCTCGCCGCGCAACGGAAGGTTACTGGAAGTCAGTTCGCGGGTGGGGCCTCCATTGTCACTCAGAAAAATTATCAGTGTTTTTTTATTCAATCCTGACAGCTTAACCTGCTTGAGAATTTTACCAACGCTTTGATCCATTGAAGAAAGCATCGCTGCAAAGATCCGCCGGTGGATATCTTCGATCTGTGTGAATCGCTGCATATCTTCCTTTTTTCCCTGCAACGGGCTATGTACAGCTTATTGATAAACCACAAGTCTCATTTATCATCAATTTCCGCAAAAAAGCAGCCTGAAAAGGGGAAAAATGATGAAAGAGATACTTATTGTGGTGTTACTGATTGTGGTTTGTTTGGTTGGATTGATGATGTTTAAACATGAGGTAAATACTGATGTATTAGGAGACCCTCTAACTATGGATCAGACTGCTGATCCTCCATCAGCTCTTGTCCATGAGATAATATCGATCACGAGTGAGTATGGATGGAAAGATGATCCAACAAAATTAAAACGAGTCCTTGAACTTGAAAAGATGATTAAGAATAAGTCTGATATTAACATTGATAATTGCGATTTTGTCAAAATGAAATAATCCTTGGAGAACAAATGAACGAATTAAAAAAGAAAATGGCTCAGATCAAACGCAAACTTAAATATCATGGATTTAATGTTGATACCATGTGGGCGGATGATGTTGTTAATCATCACATTCATTTTGCAGTTTATTCGGGCAATAATAAAGAGGTTGCATATTGTACGGTCTATCGAGATAAAAAAGACAAGTGGAAAATCAAAATGGACCCAAGCCCATTTCTAAAAGATCTGATAGAATCTTAAAGCAACTTTAAGCCCCTCTTAATGAGGGGCTTTTTTGTTGATGGCTGCGAGAAATTAGCAGCAACTATAACAACTGCTAATTTGTGTGATCGGCGTGAGAAATTAGCAGCAACTATAGATTAAACTAATTTGTGAGCATAAATACCATATGCCATCAGATCAACAATACTTACAGATCCTAGCTCAACATTGTAAAGACGATCCTAATACAGTCTTCAAAAATGCGGAAAATAAACAACAAGCCATTGCGTATGGTAAATGGATTCACGAGTACAATAAGGTTAAGCAGCAACAACAACCAATTTTAAAAGCTGCGATAGCCCAAGACTGGCGGACTCCCGAAAAGTGAATTATGCGGCCAGTTGT
>NZ_CAXAVM010000018.1:0-54921 GCF_963972345.1 uncultured Gimesia sp.
TGGAATGATAAAAAAAAGCTCATGGAGTATCGGGGGGTGTGGCTGGATGATGGAACCGAAGCCTTTCGAGTCGATCCAATCAGTACCGGAAGTAACAATATCGGTGAATTCCTGGCCATCGTACGTGGACTGCAACTACTGAAGCGGAAGGGGATTGACTGTCCCGTCTACAGCGACAGCCAGACGGCCCTCAGTTGGCTGAAGAATCTAAGTGTTAACTCAAGAAGTGCCAGAGGTCAAAAGTTATCTCCCCGAGTCTATCAGCGAATCATGAGAGCGGTCCTCTGGTTAACACGGCAAGCCGATCTGAATCCGGTATTGAAGTGGAATACAGATGACTGGGATGAAATCCCGGCTGATTATGGACGGAAGTCGTGAAGAAGTATCCAGTGCAATTAGTAAGGACTCCAAATGACTGAGGGAGGATCTTAGATGGTGAGTCCTGGAAAGTACCCTGTCCTCAAGGAAAGCAAATAATTGGTGTTATTCAGGCTGACTATTCTGTACTGAGTTGATCGATCAGTTCATCCAACTGTTGGCGATGCTCTTTGGTAGCGGAGTGGGTTCTCCTGCGGGAAATGCTTGACGCGGGAGCCGCAAATCCGAGTCAGCTCGCGGACACAGTAGGCATGACTCGAGGGGCCGTTTCCAAGCTTATCGAACGGCTTTGCCGAAAGAACATGACCGCACGCTCAGTATTGGAAGGTGACCGACGATACCAAACCGTCGAACTCACGGCGGAGGGAAAGTGACCGGGGTCATTTGAGAGAGACGGCCACCACATCGGTCACCGGTTGATGAGTCTCTGTGCCGCCTCAGAATAGCGTTTTCCGCTCGCCTGGATCTTCCCCGCACCACTCTCGATTTCACCCAGGTCTGCTTCGCTCAATTCAACTGAAGCCGCAGCCACATTTTCTTCCAAGCGATGCGCTTTCGTTGTACCAGGAATTGGAACGATCCAGGGCTTCTGTGCGAGCAACCAAGTTATCGCAATCTGCGCTGGCGTTGCTCACTTTTTGTTCTGCGATGCGTTTCAATAGATCGACGAACGCTTGATTGGCTTTTCGGTTCTCGACGGACACCCACCGAGCACAAAACTCAAATAGATTGTTCTTGGACAGGCTCCTAGGTGAGCCCTACCCTTAGCCGCATCCAGAACATCGGCTACAAAATAAGGACGACCGCCCATCGCCGTGAGTGGACGCTCACGCACATGCCGAGTCTTTTCAGTTTGGCTATCGATGTACCGCAAAGCGCCGGTTGGCCTCGTCCCAGTCAATATGATCGAGGAACTTGTCGACGTACTCGGACTTGCGATTCTGGTAGTCGATGTAGAACGCGTGTTCGTAGGTGTCGATGACAATCAGCGGGGTCGCCATCCAAAGCACCCCCATCGCGTGTTCGTCGCTGACGACATTGTAGAGCTTCCCATTGACAGGATGCTTAACGAGCATGGCCCAACCCGCAGCCCCTTTCGCGGAAGAAGCGAAGTCGTCCGACCATTTCTCGATCGACCCAAAGCGTTTGTCAATCGCGGCACGAATATCGGTGGCAGGATCGCGTGCTTCGGGAGCGAGGCCGTCAAAGTACATTTCGTGCAGCACGACGCTGTTGCTCTTACTGTTTACGGCCCGCTTGAGCGCACCGTATGCGGCCGCATCCAACGGCTGCCCGGACTTCACTGCTTCCTCAATACGGGAGTCCGCCGCCGTGTAGCCCTTGAGCGCACCACCGTAATGCGCGGTATGGTGTGGTGCGATCTGCTCGGCACTCAGGAAACCTGGAATCGATTTGTGTTTCAGTGGCTTGGGATTCCCCGTGACCAGTCCGCTATGTGAAAAGTCCAGTTCGTGCGTCTGGTGATCTGCTGCTTCGGCGAGTCCGCCGACCAGCATGTTGCCCGCGACTGCGCCCGATGAGGCAAACAGGAAGTTGCGTCGTGAGAAATCACTCATTAGTCGTTCTCCGTGAAGTTAGTTGTTGTCGAGCCCAAGACCTGAGGCTTCTAAACCCATTGTGTACTTTGTATGATCTTGCAGCACACGCGGATTGATGGCAAGGCTCTCAATACAACATGAAAAACTTTTCATGCGGCTCTCATGTTCAAGACCGTGGTAATAATACATAATGGATCTCGACATTGATAAGGAGGGAATCACGTGCCGCGCGTGCTGGTTGTCGAAGATGAAAAAAAGCTGCTGGCCAGCCTGAAAAAGGGACTGGAACAGGATGGATACGAAGTCATCACGGCGGCGACAGGCGAGGAAGGGTATTACTCCGCGACGACCGAGAAGATGGACGGCTTAATTCTCGACCTGATGCTGCCGGGGAGAGATGGGATGCAGGTGCTGAACGATTTGAGATCCGTTGGTTTTTCACAGCCCGTTCTCATTCTGACTGCGAAAGATAGCGTGGAGGATCGTGTATCGGGGCTGGACGGAGGAGCTGATGACTATCTCGTGAAGCCATTTGCCTTCGCCGAGTTGCTTGCCCGGTTGCGGGCGTTACTGCGTCGCGACACGACAGGGCGTGAACTCATGCTGCGAGTGGCTGATCTGGAAATGGACCTGATCGCTCGACGAGTTGTACGCGACGGCGAGGAGATCGAAGTAAGTCAGCGTGAGTTCGAACTGCTGGCGTACTTTCTGCGGCATGTCAATGCTGTCGTCACCCGGGATATGCTGGCTCGCGATGTATGGCAGGAACCGATGGGAGTGCTGACCAATGTTATCGACGTTTACGTCGGGCTGCTGCGGAAGAAGGTCGAACGCCCGGGTCTGCGGCAGTTGATTCACACGGTCCGCGGTGTCGGCTATGTCGTGAGGGACTCGCCATGAACAGACTGAGTATTCGCTGGCGACTGACTCTGTGGAACACGGCGGCTCTTGCGGTTCTTCTGCTGATCGTCGGATTGCTCGTCTACGGTCTGCTTCGACATGCCATGCTGGAGCAGATCGACCGCGTCCTAATCGAACAGTTTCACGAACTCGAACACGACCTGCACAACGTCGAAGACACCAAAGCCCGGATTCGGCACTGGATCGATGAGTTTCACGAGCACGCCGGGGTGTTGTGTATTGTTTATGGTGAGGACGGCGTCGTCGCACGGACCGAGCAGATGGCCGCAAAGAGTGTTCCCGATCGATCGGAGAACGCCGCGGACGAGTTACGGTTTGACTCACGTCGGGTGCCGCTGATCGGCCGGCAGCGGATGCTAACACGAGCGCTGAATGTGAATGGCAGCCGGTTTGACGTCGTCCTGATGCTGCCGATGGACGAGGTGCATGAGGAACTCCGGGGGCTGGCGGCGGTGCTGCTGGCTGTCCTGCCGATATCGTTGCTGCTGGCAGGTGGTGTCGGATACGCGCTGGCCCGGCGAGCTCTTGCTCCGGTCGAGCGGATTCGTCAGGCGACGGATGAAATCACGGCCGAACAGCTCGACCGACGACTCGACATGCCGAATCCGAACGACGAACTTGGACGGCTCGCTCAGACCATTAACGCGATGATCGCCCGGCTGCAACGGTCCTTTGCTGAAATACGACGCTTCACGGCCGACGCTTCGCACGAACTGCGGACGCCAATTTCGGTGATCCGCGCCGAGGTTGAGGTCGCCATGCACGAGTCACCGGATGCCGAGGAGTTTCAGACGTTGGCGGGCAGCATCCTCGAAGAGTGCGAGCATCTCACGAAGCTGACGGATCAGTTACTGACGCTGTCGCGCGAGGACGCGGGACTGGTGCCGCTGGAATCACAGCCGGTCGACTTCGCCCGACTTGTGGCCGACGCCACGGAGATGATGCGTCCGCTGGCCAAGGCGAAACAGCAGACATTGACTCTCGATACCCGCACAGCAGCCATCGTCACTGGCGACTGCGATCAGCTGCGCGAGGTGCTCTACAACTTGCTTGAAAACGCTATCAAATACACGCCGCCCGAAGGCCGCATCGAAGTGACGGTGACCGAGCAGTCCGGGATGATCGCTGTCGCTGTCCACGACACCGGCATCGGCATCGACGCCGATCACCTGCCACGAGTCTTCGATCGGTTCTATCGCGTCGACAAATCCCGCAGCCGCGAAGCCGGTGGAACCGGTCTGGGACTCAGCATCGTGCAGAGCATCGTGTCGGCTCATAGTGGGCGCGTGGAAATCTTCAGTACGCCGAGTGAAGGGACGACGTGTACCGTGTTGCTGCCTCGCACAGGCAGCAATCTGCCAACATGAAAGAGGTTTCATGTCCCTTTAATGGACTTTAGAAGTGGCTATGGGAGAATACGTGTATTCAATGAAGTCGTCGTGTGGCGACGAATAATCATCTGATGCGAGCATCGCAGGAGACTGAATTATAAACACGGAAATTAAAAACGTGTTCCTTGGCATGGTGGCGATCACGGCGATCACCACCATGTCGGCCGGGTGCAGCCAGAACTCTGGGCTGCTCGACGTGCCCGCACCAGAGATCGAGGGCGAAACTCGCCATTGGACATTTGCAGCCGACGACGTCGATAAAACTCTGGAGGGCTGGGAGATCGCTCAGACTGGCGAGGGAAACGGCAGTGTGTGGAAAGTTGTCGCAGACGAGTCGACGCCGTCGCAGACAGGTTTTGTGCTGGCGCAGACTGCCGAAAGTCCACGGTCTATGTTCAACTTGTGCGTGGTTGAAGACGTCAGCTATCGCGACATGAAGCTGACTGTGGCCTTCAAGTCGGTTGCCGGCAAGATCGATCAGGGGGGTGGGCTTGTCTGGCGTTATGTCGATCCTAACCACTATTACGTCTGCCGCTTCAACCCGCTCGAAGACAATCTGCGCATTTACAAGGTCATTGTGGGAAAGCGGACGCAGCTGGCGAGTATCGATGTGGAACTTGTCGCCGAGAAGTGGCACACGCTGACGGTCACAATGCGAGGCGACCTAATCATCTGCGACGTTGACGGCACAAGACTTGGTGTGCGTGACGATACACTTTCCGATGCGGGACGCATTGGACTATGGACCAAGGCTGACGCTCATACCCACTTCGATCAGTTCACGGCGACCGGGGTCGAACTGTCCAAGACACAGGATGAATAAACGATGTCAGATGAATCAGCTTCACGAAGGCAATGGGGTATTCATGCGGCGGTGATCGTGGCCGCTTTCGTGATGATGGGCACGAGCCGAAGCGTATTCGGCGGAGAAGTGAAAGCGGTTCGCGCCTATGTGACGAACTTCCGCGGCGATGGCATTTCAGTCATTGACGTGCCGGGAGGTCGATTAGACGGCCACATCGAGACGGGAAGCAAGCCTCACGGCGTTGCTATGTCACCGGCTGGCGATGCTGTGTTCGATTCCAACGAGGGCGATGGAACACTCTCGATCATCTACCCGCATACAAACCGCATACAAACAAGTGACCCATACGATGGAGGTGGGGCGGGACCGAATCAGCTCGCCGTTGGTGCTGTCCTCGTGGAAGCCACCAGTCCATCCTTCGATCAACTCAGCGAGTGAAAGTAGGCAATCGATGCAGTTGATCCAATCGGCACTCCGGCATCCGATCACGGTGATGATCGTTGTTAGCGGGATCGTTCTTGGAAGCTTTTCCGCGATCGGTAAACCAATCGCTCAGGGGCTTGGCTTGCCATGGCCGGACGCACTTCCTCAGGGAATGGAAGTGGACATCTTCCCGGCGCTGAATCTCCCGGTCATTTACGTCTGTCAGCCCTACGGCGGAATGGACCCCGCACAGATGGAAGGCTACCTGACAAACTATTACGAGTATCACTTCCTTTACATCAGCGGGATTCATCACGTCGAATCGCGAAACATCGCTGGCGTCGCGCTCATGAAACTGACGTTTCACCCCGGAACGGACATGTCGCAGGCGATGGCTGAGACGATCAACTATGTGAATCGGTCGCAGGCGTTCATGCCGCCGGGCACGGTTTCGCCGTTCGTCATGCGGTTCGACACCGGCAGCGTCCCGGTGGGACGACTGGTGCTCTCAAGCGAAACGCGAACGATTGCCGAGATTCAGGATCTGGCACTGTTTCAAGTCCGTCCGATGTTCGCGTCGCTGCCGGGCGTGTCGGCTCCTCCGCCTTTTGGCGGCAGCCAGCGAACAATCGTGGTCTCGGTCAATCCGGAGCAGCTTCAGTCGTACGGCATGTCTCCGGACGAGGTCGCCACGGCTCTGGCGCAAAACAACCGGATAAGCCCCTCCGGCAATCTTCCGGTGGGAGACAAGTATCCGCTGGTCCCGGTTAACTCGGTTGTGAAGGACATCAGTGAACTGAGGAACGTACCGATCCGCATGTCGGCGGCCCAGTCCGTCTACCTGCGAGACGTCGCGTCCGTGGCGGATTTTATGGACGCTCCCAACGGCTATGCGCTCGTCAACGGGCGCCGGGCCGTCTACATCCTCGCGACGAAGCGGGCGGACGCCTCTACTCTGTCGGTCGTGAACGAGATCAAAAAGGCGCTGCCGAGGATGCAGGCGGTATTGCCTGACGACATCCAGGTGAGCTTCGAGTTCGACCAGACTCCCTACGTAACGCGCGGCGTTTCCGGTGTGGCGATGGAAGGGGCGATTGGCTCCATTCTCGTGGGCTTATTGATTCTAGTCTTTCTGCGCGACTGGAGAAGTTCTCTGGTCGTTGTGCTCAACATTCCGCTGGCTTTGCTCGTCTCGACTTTTGTACTATGGCTGACCGGAAACACTCTCAATCTGATGACCCTCGGCGGGCTGGCGCTGGCGATTGGCGTGCTGGTGGACGAGGCCACGGTGGCCGTGGAGAACATTCACACCCGACTGGAACAGGGGGCATCATTACCGAGAGCGGTGCGGGAGGGAACGGGGGAGACCATCGTTCCACGATTCCTGGCGATGGTCTGCATTCTGGCGGTGTTCGTTTCGTCGTTCTTTCTGCAAGGGGCGGCCCGGTCCTTGTTCGTCCCGGTTGCACTGGCCGTAGGTTTTGCGATGGTAACCTCATACATTCTGTCGAGCACGTTCGTGCCGGTACTGCTGACATGGCTGCTTAGAAATCATCCCGAAGCCGGTCGCAGTCACGCTCCGGTTCTGGACCGAGTCAGGGCCGCCTACCGCAAGACGTTGTCGCTGGTGCTGCCGGCTCGATGGGTCTTGGTTGCGGTCTATCTGGTCGCTTGTGGAGTGATCATCGTCGGAGTCGGCACGCGTTTGGGGACGGACATCTTTCCGCGTGTTGCGTCCGATCAATTTCGCATTCGGATGCGGGCTCCGGATGGAACGCATCTGGGAGTGAGCGAACAAAAGGCGATCAATCTGGTGAAGGCGGTCGAAGAGGAATTCGACCGCGACAAGATCGACGTGACGCTGGGGTATGTGGGAACTGTTCCATCGAGCTATCCGATCAATGCCGTGTTCCACTGGTCGCGCGGTCCGGAAGAAACGGTTCTGTGGGTGGACCTGAAGGACGACGCAGAGATCGACGTCGCAGCGGTTCAGGAGCGTTTGCGTGAGCGGCTGACCAGCGATCCCAAGTTTGCCGAAACGCGGTTTTCCTTCGAGGCGTCGGATATCGTCAACGAAGTCATGAGCTTCGGCTCACCGACCCCTGTGGAGATTGCCGTGCGCGGCAAGAGCCTGCCGGACAATCGAGCCTACGCGGAGAAACTGCAGGCGGAACTTGCGAAGCTCCCAGCGCTTCGCGATCTGCAGATTGCCCAGTCGCTCGATTACCCGACCGTCGAAGTCAACGTCGACCGCGAACGAGCCGGAC
Organism: uncultured Gimesia sp.; assembly: GCF_963972345.1. Lineage (NCBI taxonomy): Bacteria > Pseudomonadati > Planctomycetota > Planctomycetia > Planctomycetales > Planctomycetaceae > Gimesia > uncultured Gimesia sp. Next base: position 7,745 of record NZ_CAXAVM010000018.1, read on the forward strand.
TGGCCGGCGTCACCCCGCAGGATGTCGCCAATTCGCTGGTGGCGGCCACTTCATCCACGCGATTCACGCAGCCGTTGTTCTGGGCCGATCCCAAGAGCGGTATCGGCTACCAGGTGCAGGTCGAGATTCCCCGGTCAGTGATCCGGGAAACCGGCGAGAACGGCGGCATGGATTCCGTCGCTGAACTGGGCGAAGTCCCGATCGGCGCGCATCAGACTCATGCATCCAATGGCAACGGCGTGCCATTGCGAGGCAATGGAGGCATCATCCGCGTTCGCGACGTGGCCGACATCAAGGAAGGAACGATGCCAGGGCAATTCGACCGATACAACATGATGCGTGAAGTGACGTTGACCGCCAATATTGCGGCTGACGTTGACTTGGGTACGGTCACGCGTGAAGTCGCCCGAGCGCTCGAACGTACCGGAGAGCCTCCTAAAGGAGTCCAGCGGGAAATTCGTGGGCAACTGCCGCCGATGGAACAAATCCTGAATGGTCTGAGCATCGGACTGCTGATTTCGATTGTCTGTATCTTTCTCCTGCTGGCCGCTAACTTCCAGTCCCTGAAACTCGCGCTGGCTGCAACGTCAACAGCACCAGCCGCGCTCAGCGGGATCGTCCTCTTGCTCTGGGTAACGGGAACGACGCTCAATATTCAATCGTTCATCGGCGCGATCATGGCGGTCGGCGTGGTGATGTCGAACGCCATTCTGCTGATCACATTTGCAGAGCGACTGCGGCGGGAAGGAATTCCAACGCGAGATGCGGCGATCACGGGGGCGGAGAGCCGCCTGCGTGCGGTCCTGATGACCTCCAGCACGATGATCGCCGGCATGCTCCCGATGGCATTGGCCTGGGGCGAAGCGGGAGCACAAAACGCGCCGTTGGGACGCGCAGTCGTGGGGGGATTGGCACTCGGCACGTGCGCCACGTTCTTCGTGCTGCCGAGCGTATTCGCGATCCTTCAGGCACGTACTTCGACTGCTTCCTGCTCACTCGACCCCGAAGACCCCGAGAGCCCATTCTTCGACAAACAGGCCGATTCACAACTTCAAACCACATGATGAAAGACGATATCGATCCATGATTTCTCGTTTGCGAACAAACCGACGCACTACTTTAGCGGGTCTTGTCATTTGCGTGCTCGTTGGCGGGCTGGAGTTGAAGACTGCCACTGCTCAGGATCGCTCAGCAGTATCCGCCGCCAAGTTTACTATTCAGCCCGCTCGGCTCGAACCGTACGAGCGCACGCCACTATTCGCCAAGATTCAGGGTTACGTCCTGAAAACTCGCCAGGCATCCACTGACGGAAGCAACACCAAGCAGATCGCGCTTACAGACATCGGAGATGAAGTCGCGGAAGGCGAAGTGCTCGCCGAGATCGACGTTCCCGAGATGCTCGAAGAGTTGATGCAGAAGGAAGCCCTCGCCGAGCAGGCGGCGGCCGAGTTGCTACAGTCCACGGCAGCGGTCACGGTCGCCGAGAAAACGATGCAAGCCGCCAAAGCGCGTATTGCTGAAAGCGAGGCAGGCGTCGTGCGCGCACGGGGAGAGTACGAGCGATGGAAGGCTGAGCATGAGCGGATTCGTGACCTTGCTGAAAAAGGTTCTGTGACCGGAAAGTTGGTAGACGAAACCTTGAATCAATTGCGATCGGCCGAGGCGGGCCGCGATGAAACCCAAGCCCATGTTTTGGCTGTCGAGGCGGATCTGGCCGAAGCGGAGGCAAAAGTCGCCAAAGCGAAAACCGATGAAGCCGTGGCGCGCGTCCGCGTCAAAGTTGCCGAGACTGAAGTGAGGCGTCTGGAAGCACTCCTCGGCTATGCCCGGATTCGATCTCCCTACGCGGGCATCATCAGCCAACGTAACATCGACACCGGTCATTTCGTGCAGCCCGGCACAGGATCACAGCCGCCGCTGTTCGTCGTCGAGCGAATCGATACGCTCCGCGTCGCCGTCGACGTTCCCGAACGCGACGCGGTTCGCATTCAAGTCGGAAGCACCGCTTGGATTCAAGTTCCGGCGTTCGGCGAAGAGGAGTTCAAAGCCAAAGTCTCTCGAACGAGTTGGGTGCTCGATCCAGCCTCTCGGACGCTACGAGTCGAGATTGATCTTTCCAATCCCGATCGACTTTTCCGCCCTGGGATGTATGCCAAAGCGAGAATCCAGTTATCCGTCCCACTAGCAAAAGCGGAAACGCAAAGCCGATAACCAAATCTTCATGGAGCAAATCACAATGACCAATTCATTCATGGGTCGCCGCCGATGGAAAGCGCTTAGTGCAGTTGTTGCCATCGTATGTCACGCAGTTGTATTCATGCCGTCTATATTTGCTGCGGATGGCCCCGATAACGAGGTTAGAGAAGCAGAAGCAGTCCTAGCTGACGCGATCATTCACGGCGACGTGGCAGCGTTCGATCGCCTGTTCGCCGCCAACTTCACACACGGCAGTCAGTCCGGGCGCTTTCGCACCAAAGCCGAATGGATGAAAGGCAAAGTGCAGGGCAATAGCAGTTACATCTCGTTTGATGTGACCGACCTGCAGGTGCGCGTCGTCGATGATACGGCAGTCGTGACCGGTGTCTCGACGCCGAAGTGGCGCGAGTCGGACGGCAGTATCGGCTCAGGCCAGTTCCGATTTCTGCGAGTCTGGTCTAAGCGGAATGGTGTGTGGCAGGTCGTGGCATTCCAAGCGACGGAAGTTCCCGCTGCTTCGCCGATAACGGCGCGGACGACACCGGAAAAGGCACTGGAGATCGACGATCCGCCCGCGACACGCGAGTTCTCTATCAAAGACGACCGACCGTTTCTGGGCGGCCAACAGATCACGATTTGGGGCCTGCGGTGCGGCAACGCCCTTTACAGCCAGGGGGTCACGGAACGGCATATCCGCAATCTCGACAATATGGTCTCTCACGGCATCAACTGCATCGGCGTCTACGTTCAGGGGAGCAACGGCGGCGCACCTGACCCGGAGGCAGGACGCAACGGATACAACGCCGATGGCACGCTCAAGCCGGAGTTTGCCCGTCGGCTCGAATGGCTCGTCCGCGAGGCCGACGCACGCGGCATGGTGGTAATGGTCGGCCTGTTCTCACCTCGCAAGGATCAAGAGCTTATAGACGAAGCTGCTATCCAGCGGGCGTGCGAGGAGACCGCGAAGTTCTTCGTGCGGCGGAAACTGAAGAACGTCTTTTGCGACATCATGCACGAGTACAACCACGCACGGGTCGAGCACGATATCTTCCGCGAACCGAATGGGCCGGAGAAGAAGGCGAAGCTCACCGCTTGGTTCAAGAGGTTCGCGCCGGATATCGAGGCGGGCATTTGTCCGACCTTTAAGTCCGGGACGGGAACGAGCTATCCCGGTATGGAGATTCTCGCAATCCAGAAAGACGAACCGATTCCCAGCGACGGGTTTGTCGTAAACGTGGAAACTCAACGGAACGACGCGTACGAGAATGACGGCAAGTTTGAAGCGGACGAGTTCCCGATCTTTTTAAAGCTGTTTGAGGACTACGCCGCTGCGCCGAACGCCTGCATCCTGTTTCACAGTGGCTGGTGTCAGGGCATTACCAACGGCAGCGGCACAGGTCCGAATCCCGAAATGGGCGGCTATGGCAAGAGTGAAGACGATCGCGGTATTCGTTTCTACTACGAATGGGTCCGCGACAACGTCGGCCGTTACGAATACCCGCGACACGTGAAGGCCGGCGGTTAGGCCACGGAAGGATCAGTCACATGACACACTCAGATACCCACCGCGATTCGTTCCGTTTCGGAGTCGAAGCCGAGTATCAACTCGCCGATGCGGAGACGTTTCGGCCGTTGTGGCATCAGGACTTGTCGTTCGAGGAATTGAACCAGGTGCTGGAATCGATCGCTGTCGACGACCTGCCGCCGGTTGTCGGGTTGGAACTGGAGCCGCCTCATCGGAAACTGATGCCATATGCGGTGGAGGGCTATCATATGCCGGCTCCGGACTTGTCACCGATCGACCTGTTGCCCAAGGGCATTGAGATTCGAACGCCGGTCTGTTCGTCCATCGAGCAGTGCCTGGCCACGCTGAAGACGTTGCACGACCGGCTGGAAACTGCGCTCCTGGGTCGGGGCTACGCGCTGGTCTCACTCTCGCATCATCCGACCGAGCACCACTTCGAGGGGCCACAGAACAAGCGGCGCTACGACTTTTGGCAGTGGGCGATGGAGGTCATGACGACGTGCGGCCCGGATATCAACGTCAGCCTGCCTCACGAACTCAACGACTGCATTGATGTCGCCGATCTGCACCGGAAGGTCAATTACTACTCCCCCGCGCTGGCCGCTCTGTCGCTGGCATCGCCCATTTATCGTGGCGAACTGTGGTCGATGCGCGGCGCTGTCGGCAAGTCGATCCGAACATACCGCCGCAGCGTGATCGCACCGGCCATTGAACTCCATCCACAAGAGAACGGACGGATGGAGTTCAAACTGTTCGAAGCCACAAACCAGCTGGTCGATTACCACGCATTCATTCTGCTGTGGCTCACGTTGTTACTCGACAATGAATTGGACGGGCGTGCCCACAATCAGACGCGCGTCTACGATCTCGGGGCGATCTCCCGATTCGGATTGGAAGCGGAGACCGTGCGTGAGCGAGCCACCGCAGTCCTGACTCGGAGCCCTGTCGTACTCGAAAAGTACGGATTTGATATCGGCCCGCTCAGTGTGATGCAGCGTCGCCTCGAAACCGGCCGGCTGCCGGCCGATGACATCATCGATTGCTTTCGTGAAACAGGATCGTTGGAACATGTTCTGAGGTTGAGAGCGGGACTCGTTGACAATGCCGATGTAACACCGTATTCGTTTGACAACTGAGCGATGCATTCCCGCAGTGGACAAGGTGTGACGGAGACACGCTAGGCGTATGAAAACAACGAATGGAATCAGTCAAGAAGCGGATGAAGTTGCTAATCATGTCCACCCAACATTTCGCGAGGCTCTTTGGGTCGCCATGGTCGATGCACCAACTAAGTACGCTCTCCCATTCTGCGATCACAGTTTATACTCGATCCGGTGGGGCTTGGCTTCTTCGGCTTCGGGGTTGAGCTGGGCCTTAGTGGCCCGCCAGTCGGCTTCTGCCTGCTTCCTGGCCTCGCGATCGCTGTTCCCGCTACCGCCGTCGAAGCGGTACTTCTTGCCGGGTTCGCTCGAACTTAAGCATATCCTGCCGTCGCCACACGGCCAGCACGCATACCAGGAAGGCTAGCGCCGCGAATAGCTGGATGCTGGTCCCGATCAAGTAGATTTGATGTAGAAAATAGAACTGCTCCGGATCGAGAATCGCCAGCGCTTTCGCGTCGAGTAATCGGTCGAGCATTGGGTGCAGGACGAACAAACTCGCTTGCAGCAATGCCATTAGCGCCCATGCCGCGCTCAGGATGATACGCAGTCGGAGTGGCTGGGCGGATCGCGTGACGATGACATTAACGAGAAACACAACCAGCGCGATCACTGCTGCGGCATTGATCCAACCGGTCACTTGCTGGGTGATGAAGCCTACGGTGGTATGACTTCCCAGCACCCCGTGAGCCATCGGAATTACCACGGAGGCGTAAAACGTTAGCCTTCCGAGCCAAATGGCGCCGGAAAGTATGACCAAGACGCGACAGATCAATAGGTTATGCTGCGTCACTTCGCTGTCCACCTTCAAAGGTTGTTTTTACACTCGATCCGAGTCTAACAGCTTATTCGAATATCCGTTTTGACCAAGCGGGTGATTGCCAACTACATATTCTTGTGATTTATTCAGCTAATAATTTTAGTTAAGCTTGCTCCGAAAACCAACGTGCAAAACCATCTAACCTTCGTCCCTTCCTGATTCGACCAACTATGTGCCAACCGATGCTGATTTCTTAATGAGTCCTAGCCAGATATCAGCCAGGCGGCGGACAGCCTCCTGAGAGGCCCTCAGGAGCGATTTAGGGGCAGGATGTAAGAGAAGGATCACGTTTGCAGTTCAGGAGGCGAGGGAAGCGATTCTGGGCGACTCAGAGCGTTGTAATTTTGCATGAAAAATTACAGAATAACGGACCACTTAACGGACCAGGGTGATCCGACGAATAACGGACCAAAAAGCGTTTCTATAAGTCGTTAAGATAAAACAACTTAAAAGTCGGGGCGACACGATTCGAACGTGCGACCTCTGCGTCCCAAACGCAGCGCTCTAGCCAAGCTGAGCTACGCCCCGTAACTTAATCAGAGGCACAGTTTAGAGAGACACGTTGAAGCCGTCAATGGTTCTATGTGTTCTCTTCCGAAAATATGTAACCTCTACTGAAGTAAGCAGATATTTAAATCATCATCAGCATTAGGCAAGAATATCTTTAATCAAATTTCCATGAACGTCGGTCAGGCGGCGATCGAGGCCATTATTATAATAAGTCAGTTTTTCGTGCTGGAAACCGAGCAAATGCAGGGCAGTCGCGTAAAAATCCCAGACAGTGGTCGGATTAAGCTCGGCCCGGCGACCGAATTCGTCTGTCGCACCATAGCTGGTTCCCCCCTTGATGCCAGCTCCCATCATCCAGCAGGTGAAGCCGTCCGGATTGTGATCGCGGCCGAGGGTCCCCGACTGATGTGTGGGCATGCGTCCGAATTCGGTCGTCCAGAGGACCAGCGTTTCATCCAACAGCCCCCGCTGTTTTAAATCGGTGAGCAGCGCCGCCGTCGGTTGATCGAAGATCGGGCAGTGGCGTTCGTAGTCGGCTTTGAGGGTTTTGTGGGCGTCCCAGTTCAACAGACCATCGACGCCTGAAGCCCGCGAGGAACAGTACAGGTTCAGATAGCGTACGCCCCGCTCCAGGAATCGCCGCGCCAGCAGACAGTTGCGCGCGTACGCTGCTTTGAGTTTGTTGGGGTCGCTTGTGCCATACTGTTCGTGAATCGCTTTCGGCTCGGAAGCGAGGTTCGACACTTCGGGTGCCGACAGTTGCATGCGGGCCGCGAGTTCGTAGGCTTCGATACGCGCCTGCAGATCGGAGTTGCCCGGCCGCTGCTCGGCATGTTTCTGATCGAGGAACTTTAAAAACTCACGCGTAGCTTTCTCTTCTTTGGGAGAAATCCCCTCGGGAATTTTCAGATTGCGAATGGGAGACTGCGCATTCATCACGATCGCCTGATGCTGGGCGGGGAGGAAGCCGTTGCTCCAGTTGGCTTTTCCGTTGGGGGGCTCGCCGCGGATATCGGGAATGGCGATGTAAGCGGGCAGATTTTCATTTTCGCTGCCCAGCGCATAACCGAGCCAGGCACCAGCGCTGGGATAACCTTCGGTATCGTGACCGGTATTCATGAACACACAGCCGGGGCCATGCGTGTTGGTTTTGGTGGTCATCGAATGGATGAAGGCAATATCGTCGACATGACGTGAGATGTGAGGCAGCATGGTCGAACACATTTTGCCGGTCTCGCCCTGTGGTTTGAAGGCCCAGGGACTTTTCATGAGGTTTCCGTTTTTCCCCTGAAAACTGACGAAATTTTCTTCGCCGGGCAGCGGCTTGCCATGATATTTTTCGAGGCTGGGTTTGTGTTCCCACAAATCCATGTGCGAGGCGGCACCGGGGCAGAAGATCTGCAGGACCCGTTTGGCTTTCGGGGGGAAATGGGTTTCGTCGACGCCGGGCTGCCAGTCTTTATTCTGTTTTGAATTTCCAGTCTGGGAATTCGCGGCTGACAGGTCGCTAAGCAGCAGGTTCGTCAGTCCGAGACCGGCCATGCCGGAGTAGACGCTGGAAAAGAACGAACGGCGGGAATGCACCTGCTGCAACAGGCGTCGGGGTTCGAATGACTCAAACGGATTCAGCATGTGGTTCACCAGTTCAATCAAGATAAATCAGTTCGTTGGAATTAATCATGGCCCGACACAGGGCTTCCAGGTCACTGGCGGCGATGAGCGCACGCGCGGCCTGTTGTTCTTCAGCCTGGGGAGAGCGGGAATACAGTAACTGAAACGCGCGATCAATCTGCTGATCGACGTGTTCCGCGCCGGATTCCTGCCGGAGGCGTTCGGCGAGAAAGCGGGAGAGATCGAGTGTGAATTGATGGTTCATGAGTGTCAGCGCCTGCAGGGGCGTGGTGGTGGTATTCCGTCGTGGTGCGGCGAAGGCGTTATCGGGGCAGTCGAAATCGGTTAACAGATCGACGCGTGCCGCGCGGGCATTCTGATGATAGACGGCGCGACGATAGGTTTCCGGGCCGAACTCCTCGAGGGGCACATAGGTGGCGACGTTATCTTGAAGATATTCATAGAGACGAAAACCGGGGCCGCCCATTTTGAGATTCAGTTTTCCTGTGACGGACAACAGGGTATCGCGAATTTCTTCCCCTGTCAGTCGACGGGGCGGGAACCGCCAGAGCAGGCGGGAATCGGAATCAATGCGGGCGGCGTCTTCGCGGAAGCTACTGGCCTGCTGATACGTTTCCGAAAGCATGATCTGTTTCTGAATGTCTTTGAGGCGCCAGCCGTTCTTCTGAATCTGGAGCGCGAGCCAGTCGAGCAGTTCGGGATGACTGGGTTTGGTGCCCATGTAGCCGAAGTCACTGGGCGTAGAGACGATGCCGGTTCCGAAATGGTAATACCAGAGCCGATTGGCGAGCACGCGCGGCGTAAGCGGGTTATCCTGGGAAACAATCCAGCGGGCCAGTTCCAGGCGGCGCTGACCTTGGGGTGAGTCGGCTTTGAGCTGGTAGCCTGCTGTCACATTATTAAGTGTGGTCAAGCTGGCGGGAACGACGGTTTCCCCTTTGCGCTGTGGATTGCCGCCGACGAAAATGTGAAAGGGACCGTTCACCTGACTGTGGTTGCCCACCCACCAGGAGGGGGGATCGGGAATGGCGGCCAGTTGCTGGTCGACGTGTCGGATTTGTTTATTGAACTCATTGAGCTGACTTCGTTCTTCTACCGTCACTTCCAGATCGTAGAACCGTTTACGGCGGTGAGACGAACTGACGGGTTTGCGGTTATGGGAGGAAGCAACTTCCTGCCAGGTTTTACCGTCGGTCGAAACTTCGAGTTTGTATTCCGCCAGAAAGGTGGCTTTGTAGTTGCTCATGGCAGCGCCGGAGCGGTCACTGGAAAAGACGATGCGATTGATGGTCTGTGGCTCAGCAAGTTCGGCAGTCAGATCGGGGCTGCCGGCGATCCAGCAGGCTCCGATTTTTCCGTCAATGGTCAAGCCGACATCGTAGGCCCCCGCAAAGTCGCCGGCGACTGTTGGCGCCGGTAGCTTTGCCGCCGTTCTTTGCGAGCGCGACGTTTTGCGGCATATCGCCTGCCGTCCAGACTTCAAATTCATCGACGCGATAGCCGGTCATGGCGCGGGGGTTGGTATCGAGGCCCTGCGAAGTGAGCTTCACAAATTTTGCTGTGACGGGTGTAAAGGTTTCTTCCACACCCGTTCGTTTCGCTGGTTCGCGGGTCCACTCTTTTTCATACTCGGCGGCTTTCTGCTCGGCCCGTTGCTGAATGGCGTTTTCAATTTCGCTCTTCTGTTTCAGCAGTTCTGCCTTTTCTTTTTGCAGTGGCTGGCGTTTCTGGAGTTGTGCCTGCCGGTCCTCGGGAGCGGCGATGACACGGCTGCCATGTCTGACGCCGGCAAAGGTGGCATACAGGCTGTAATAATCCTGCTGTTGGATGGGATCAAATTTATGATTGTGACAGCGACTGCAGCCGACTGTCAGCCCGAGGAAGGCTTCGCCCGTCGTGCGGACCATATCGTCAATGGTATTCGCGCGGATCTGGGCTGCCTGCACGGGGTCCTGATTGCCGACGTTATCATAGGGACCACAAACAAGGAACGTGCTCCCCACAACGACATCAGGATCATTTTTGCCGATCACATCGCCGGCCAGATGCTCGATCACCATCTGATCGAAGGGTTTGTCTGCATTGAAAGAGCGTATGACATAATCGCGGAACGGCCAGGCATTGTCGATGATCACATTGCGTTCGAAGCCGTTACTCTCGCCGAAGCGAACGACATCCAGCCAGTGGCGGCCCCAGTGTTCGCCGTAACGGGGTGAGTCGAGCAGTCGGTCAATCAGTCGCTCGTAAGCATCGGGTGACTCATTTTTTTCGAAGGTGGCAACTTCTTCGGGTGTGGGAGGCAGGCCCGTCAGATTATAGGTGGCCCGCCGGATCAGTTCCCGTTTTGTGGCTCGGGGTGACGGCTTGAGATTGTTCTCTTTGAGTTTCGCGAAGATGAACTGATCGATGGGACTGCTCTGCCAGTCTGCGGGTGCCTCGTTGTTTTCGGGGGGAGCCACGTCTGCCAGGGGCTGCAGGGACCACCAGCTGAGATCGGCCTTGGATTTTTCCTGAAGTGTGAGGCTCTCGGGCCAGACGGCTCCCTCTTTGACCCAGCGGGTGAGTAACGCGACCTGTGCTTTCGCGAGGGGCGGTCCTTCTTTGGGCATGGCGGCTTTGCCGGAATCGGCGCTGACATGAATCACATCCAGCAGATAACTTTCCTCGGGTTTACCGGGCGTGAGGTAGCCTGCCTCTGTGATCGACTGCAGAGTGGCCAGGGAGAGATCCCCTTTTTCATTGCCCGGGTTGTGGCAGCGAATACAGTGCTCGACGAGCAGCGGTCCAATCTCTTTTTCGAAATCAATCCGGGAGGTTGAGTCTGGTGTTGTTTCTGCCGCTGTTGCCGGGAGGCTGAGACCTGTTAAAAACAGGATCATCAGACAAAGTCGGGGGAGGGAAAATTGAGTCACTGAGCCAGTCCTTCAAATTTGCTGTCGTACACCAGAGGATATTTGTGATAACATCGTTTACGATTCAGGACTCCTGTCGCTGAAACAGATCGCGTTCCAGCCAGGCAGGAGTCTGCAGCAGATGCTCGTGCATGGCTTGAGCCGCTTTGTCAGGATTCCCCCTGATCAGTGCCTGGACGATGCGCAAGTGCTCTGCATTCTCTTCCATGTGTTTGAAATCTTTGACATTCTGTCGTTTGCTGTGGCGGACCTGTCTCAGGGTCTGATGCAGAACCCGATAGCGGTTGATTTCCAGCGCCAGTCGTTCGCTGCCACAGGTCCGATAGATCAGTTCGTGCAGGTAGTCGTCCCAGTACTGTGTGGTCTCGGACCATTTGACGGTCCGCTTTGCCGAAGCCAGTTTACGGAAGGTCTGCTCGAGCTGTTCGAGTTCATGGGGCGTGATATGTCCGCAGGCACAACGGGTGGCTTCGCTTTCCAGGATGCGCCGCACCTGGCAGATTTCGTGCAGTTCTTTCACGCCGAAATTACGCAGTACTGCGCCGCGGTTCGGATAGATTTCGACAATGCCGATGCCTGCGAGTTCCACCAATGCTTCGCGGACCGGCGTGGCACTGACGTTCCATTCCCGGGCCAGCGCCTGCACCGTCATACGCTGATTGGGCTGGTACTCCCCCTGAAAGAACTTGCTGAGCACCTGTTGCACCAGCTTCTGTCTGCGGGAGCCGTGAGTGATCTGTCGTGTGACAACGCTCGCCATAATCGCTCGCTCTAAGATAACGGGAAAAACGGAACGGGAGCCCGATTATATATAATCTAACAGCATTCCATACAATAAAACAAGCATTATCTGCGTATCGGCATGTCTTTCTTACGGCGCCAGGCGGGTTTCAGGAGGGCCCGTTTTATGATTTTGAGTGAGAACACCAGAACAGTCGTGCCTCAGGCGATTCCAGCTGGCGACTGTCATGCTCCGGGAATTATTTTGATATTCTGGAAAGATCCGGAAAACCTGTTGCTGCATTGAGGGTTTATTGAATTACACAAGTGCTTCTTTTTTCTCTTAACCAGTGAGGGTTGGTGATGCGACGCTTTGTATCACGCATTTTAATCGGACTGTTTCTGCTGGGTCTCATTACGTACCTGATACCGGAACCACAGAAGAGCTCCGCCCAGAATCAGAAGGCGAAAAAAGAAGTTCCGATTCTGTCGAACATCGCGCCTCTGCCCAGAGACCTGAAGGTGATCGAAGACATTGAGTATCGTCCCGGTGACCGTCGCGCCTGGAAACTGGATCTGGTGATGCCTCGTGAACGAAGTGAAACACCCCGTCCGGCGATCATCTTTGTGCACGGTGGCGGCTGGTCGAGCGGTGACAAAGGTCGCGGCATTTTTCGCAGTGGTCCTGTCGAATATGCGAACCTGGGTTATGTCTGTATCAGCGTCAACTATCGGCTGTCGGACGATGATCCCTTCCCCGCCTGCCTGCAGGACGTCAAGTGCGCGGTACGCTGGTTACGGGCGCATGCAGACAAATACAATGTCGACCCAAACCGGATTGGCGGGTATGGAAATTCTGCAGGCGCACACCTGGTCAGCCTGTTGGGACTGGTAGATGAAGCACATCAGCTGGAAGGTGATGGTCCCTGGCAGGAGCAATCGAGCCTGCTCAATGCCGTCTGTGTCTCCGCCATCCCGACCGATTTTGTGAACTGGCCGGGTGGAATCAGAAATAAACAGACGCTGTTCCAACTGTTGGATTCGCCTGTAGCAAGCCTGGAAGAACAGGCGATCAAAGCGTCTCCGATCACCTATGTGAACAAGCAGGCCCCCCCGTTCCTGGTCTTCCAGGGAACTGCAGACCGGCTTGTCGATGTATCCCAGGCAGACAGTTTTGTTGCCGCGTTGAAAGCGGCAGGTTCCACCGATGTCACCTATCATCGCTACCCGGAAGCCAACCACGACGTCTTCACCAGGCATCGTCGCGAAACGTATCCGGAGATGGAAGCCTTCTTTGAACGTGTGCTGAAGAATGTCCCTGCCAAAGTCAAACCGGCGGGCGAGATTTATCGCAAGATCAATGCGGCTGCCAGTTAATCAGCGGACTGAAAACGGCCGCAGCGCCTCGCCGGTAATCGGATTCAGGCGGGTGGCTTCCGTGACTTTCCACTCGCCTCCCATTTTCTGCCAGGTCAGTTCCCAGCGCGTGGGCTGTCTGCCGGAAACTCCTCCATACATGGCTGTCCCATTGGCGCGGAAGTGGATCGTCGCGATGGAATCTTCCGACTTCATTTCGGTAGAGACATCGGTAATTTTCAGATCATCATCCAGCGTCACCAGTGCCAGAGCGAGTTTCACCATATCCCTTAACTGCTGGGCCCGGGGACTGATGTAACTCAGGGTGGTTTCCGGTTCTTTCTTCTGGAAGGCATCGATCAGGTTAAAAAGATCCGCTTCTACCCGTTCGCGTGGCGTCACGATACTGACCTCGAGCATATAAAATCCGACCGTCAGCAGAACCATGAACAGGCTACCGATCAGAAATTTTCCCAGACGCCTCTGATACCATTGGATAAACAGGATCGCGGCAATCGCGGAGCAAACCACCATTGGCGGAATCGCGGTTTCGGTGAACCACATATGTCAGTCCTCCTTGCAGTTCCTACAGCGCAGGATGGTTTTCCAGAACCGCCAGATTATCCCGATGAATGACTTCAGAATAAGGGACAGTTCCCAGTATGCCGGCAATCTGATCCGAACGTCGCATCACAATTTTTGCCAGATCATTTGAGTTGTAGTTACTCAGTCCACGGGCGAATTCTTCTCCCGAGGGACTGACCAGCGTGACGACTTCACCACTCTCAAAAGTGCCATCAATCGAACGAATGCCGATCGCCAGCAGAGACTTCCCCCCTTCCCGAATGGCTTTGGTGGCGCCCTCGTCCAGATGAAACTTGCCTTTGGGTCGAATCGTATAACCAATCCAGCGTTTCCAGGCAGAAACCGAAGCGCCCTGCGCCAGAAAGAGCGTGCCTACATCATCGCCGTTGAGGATCTGGTCCAGAATTCCTGCCTGTGTGCCATTGGCGATAATGACATTTTCTCCGACCGCAGTCGCAGAATGCACGGCCTGCAGTTTGGATTTCATTCCGCCGGTCCCCCGCGAGCTGCTGTCATTGGTGGCGAGGGAGAGTAACTCAGGTGTCCAGTCTTGAACCTGCGAAATTCGGGCACTGACCGGAGATTTCGGATCGCCGTCATACAGGCCGTCGACCACAGACAGAATCACCAGCAGTGGTTTCTTGACCAGGCTGGTGACCATGGCGGCGAGATGGTCGTTATCGCCGAACTTAATCTCTTGAATACTGACTGTGTCGTTCTCATTGACGATGGGAACCGCACCGTATTCGAACAGCGTATGGATGGTGTTACGTACATTGAGGTAGCGGGTACGATGTTTAAAATCATTAGCGGTCACCAGCAGTTGCGCCGCGTGATAGCCATGTTTCTGCAGGCAGCGATCGTAGCGTCGGATCAAATGGGCCTGCCCCACGGCGGCAGATGCCTGCAGGTGGCCGAGGTCTTTCGGTCGTTCTTTTAATCCCAACAGGCCCATGCCTGCACCGATGGCGCCACTGGAGACGACCACCACTTTTCGTCCTGTCAGCTTGACACGATGAATCTGCTCAGCCAGCGATTCGATCCGCTGGGGGTTGAGTGTATCGTCTGCGCAAGAGAGAACGTTTGTTCCAATTTTAATCACCAGCGTTTCCGCTGACTCGATAATTTCACGTCTGGTTCGACTCACAGTCCGCACTTTTTCCGGGAATCACTAAAAAATTTCAAAGAGGCACTCCCCACCGGGTCCCTATTTCTTAATATTTATATAATATAGCAGTCAGTGGCTGCAGCATAGACACACAATCGGGCAAGTTTGGCAGGAAACAGGGGCGATTTTCACTGAAATCGGCTCATTTTTCGTCTTATCAGCTGATTATATTTGTCTCTCCTCGACAGTCCTGAAACAATTTACCGCATAGTTCACCCGGTTCACACTGATTTTGAAACCCTTATTCACGAACTAAGGCATTTTATGTCGGAACTATACCACGAATGTGGCGTTGCAGCTGTCTACCATCTTCCTAATCGGGAAACCAGCCCCCTGGCCCCGATGGGATCCCCCGAAAAAACTTCGCAACTTATATCCCGTCTGCTGCTGGATATCCAGAATCGCGGCCAACTTGCGGCTGGAATGACAACTTTTAACCCGGCCCGCAATCAGCTGATCGACACTCACAAAGATGTCGGCACGGTAACCGAAGTCTTTCAGCTGAATCACCAGCAGACATTCAATGATCTGATGAAAAAGTATGAAGGCCCGGCAGCCATCGGTCATGTGCGGTATGCGACCTGTGGTAAAGACGACCGCAGCTATGCTCAGCCCTTCGAACGGCATCATATTCAGAAATCCAAATGGTTCAGCTTCGGCTTTAACGGTCAGCTGGCCAACTACCAGGATCTGTGCAAAGAAGTACTCACCGAGTCTGATTTTCACCTGGCCCGGGAAACAGATACGGAAATCCTGATGCATCTGATCTCGCAGGAACTTTCCAAAGAGAATCCCGGTGAGTTGCATGAAATTCTGGGCACACTCAGCAAGCGGCTGGACGGTGCCTATAACATTGTGTTTCTGGACGCCCTGGGCAACATGTTTGTCTCGCGGGATCCGGTCGGCATTCGTCCGCTGTGTTATGCCTTTGATGGTTCCCTGTTTGCGGCTGCCTCGGAAAGTGTGGCGCTGGCGAATATGGGATTTGATGAAGATCAGATCGAAAGTGTGGCGCCCGGCACGGCCGTGATCATCAAGGATGGAGAACTCTCGATTCACGAATACGCCCGGCCGACACAGAAAGCGCACTGCTTCTTCGAATGGATATATTTCGCCAACGTCTGCAGTACCCTGGATGATCAGAGTGTTTACATCACCCGTAAACGCCTGGGCGAGGAACTGGCCGAACAGGAAACCGTGACCATCGATGAAGACACGATCGTTGTTCCCGTGCCCGACACCGCGAAAGCAGCCGCCGACAGTATGGCTTATCATTTGAGCGTACCCTGCCTGGAAGGACTGATTCGAAACCGCTACATCGGCCGCACGTTTATCGAAGGTGCGAATCGCAGCGACAAAGTCCGTGCGAAATACACGCCGCTGCCCGAGGTGCTGGAAGGCAAACGGGTGCTGCTGGTGGAAGACACCATTGTGCGTTCGACAACGATGAAAGCCTTGATCAGCCAGTTGAAAGAACGGGGACGTGCGAAAGAAGTCCACGTGCGTGTTGCCTGTCCGCCGATCATCGGCCCCTGTTTTTACGGGATCGACATGTCGACCATCAACGAGCTGTTCGCCCCCCGTTTCCTGGATGGCGGCGAAATGAATCCTGAAGTAGAAAAAGCGATGGCCGCCGCCATTGGAGCCGACAGCCTGAAGTATCTGCCTAAAGAATCGATCGCACGCGCCGTGGGCCTGCCTGGCACTTCACTCTGCCAGGCCTGTATCGACACCACCTATCCCACCGAAGCGGGTCGCAAGCTGTACCAGATCGCCGTTGATAATTCTCAGAATGAAGACAGCGATTCCGATTCTCACCGGACTTACGATGTGACCCCACCCACGCCGGTTCGCACCTGACAGCCTGATCAGAATTCAATTAAGGAATACACGGTCCTATGTCTGCCTCACATGAGATAGAAATCCGCGTCCGCTATAACGAAACGGACGCGATGGGTTTTCTGCATCATGGTAATTACTTCACGTATTTTGAAATGGGTCGCACGGAACTCTTTCGGTCTCAAGGCGGTAACTACCGCGAGATGGAAGAGAAAGGCTTCCTGCTGGTGGTCGCGAAGATCGAATGCAAATACCGTCTCCCGGCACGCTATGACGATGTGCTGACACTGCGAACCACTCTGGAGAAAGTGACAGGGGCGAAGCTCGAACACAAATATGAGCTGTTTCGCGACGGCGCGAGTATCGCTGTGGCGCACAGCGTGATCGCCTGCGTGGACCGCGCGGGAAATATTCAGCGGATGCCGGCAGCGATGGAACAGCTGGGTACGGAGAGTTAACAGGCCCTGTGTGTGCCTGTCGAGCTTCGATTCGGTCTCACGCAACCACGGTGACAACAATCAGATTCACTCATACTTCAGGATTTTCTGCAGCAGATCCGCCGGGCTGTCCTCCGGACGCACATCGATTTCGCGGCACTCGGTGATATTGCGAAAGAACGTATGCTGGCGTTTGGCGAAACGTCGCGTCTGCTGCTTCAGCATCTCGACGGCCCGTTCCCAGGACCATACGCCTTCCAGGTAATCGATCAGTTCTTTGTAGCCCAGCGCCTGCCGGGCGGTGCGCCCCATTGGAACTTCCGCTGCAAGTAACCGTTTGACTTCGTCCAGCAAGCCTTCCTCCAGCATCTGATCGACGCGGAGATTGATGCGGTCATACAGCCACTCCCGGTCCGGCAGTAACCAGAACACGTGCGCCGGGCATTCTTCCGGAGTCAGCACATCCTCCGCATGTTGAGAGGAAAGCGGGACGCCGGTCACATGGTAGACTTCCAGTGCACGGGCCACGCGGCGAACATCGTTGAAATGATATTTCTCTGCCGAAACCGGATCCACGGCTGCCAGTCGCTGATGCAACGCTTCATTGCCTGCCGTCTCGGCAAACGCTTCCAGCTCGCTGCGATAATCCCAGTCCGCGGAAGGTCCGTTGAACACGCCACGCAAAATCGCCCGCAAATACAAACCTGTCCCGCCGACAAACAGGGGCGTCTTTCCCCGGGCAACGATCTGCCGACAACATTCGTCCGCCGCCGTAAAGTAATCGGCGACACTGTACTTTTCATGCGGATCGATTAAATCCAGCAGATGGTGGGGCACCCGTTCCCGCTCGGCAGCAGACGCTTTCGCCGTCCCGATATCCATACCTCGATACAGGGACATCGAATCCATCGCCAGGATTTCGGCGTTCAAATGCTCTGCCAGCAACAGGCTGAGTTCCGTCTTGCCACACGCGGTGGGACCTGCCAGAAACCAGCACTGCTGAAGAATTTCCCGGGAAAACTGCATGATTCCTCATCTTGGAGACACGAGCATCCCTCACAAAAATGAGGGACTCTCTGTTGGGGTGGACTCGTCATCCGAGCCCGATTCAGCTAGGATACACGGGGAATCACGATACGTTCTTAATTCCCGACTGTCATAGAGTATATTTATCCGCGTCGAATGTCGAAAGAGAGACCTCATGGCGAGTTTTGAAGCCAGCGTGCAACTGAATGCCACACCGCAGGAAATGTTCGATTTCCTGATTGATACCGATAATATCCTGAAGATCAGCCCCCCCGATACCGGCCTGTCCTTCACAAAAAAGCCGGACAAATTATATAAGGGCGCGATTCTGGAATTTCAGATCCAGGGCTTCGGCAAAGTTCAGGAAGGCACACACGAAATCATCGTGTTTGAAGAACCCACGCTGTTCACTGAAAGGCAGATCTCAGGACCACTGAAATCTTACACCCACGAACACCACATCGTCCCCGCGGGTGAAAACCAGATCACGCTCATCGATCGTCTGGAGTTCGAACCGCCCGGCGGACTGCTCGGCTTTCTGATCACGGAATCCAAGCTGCTCGATCTGTTCGATGAAGGCTTTTATCAGCGTCACCAGACATTGAAGAAACTCTTCCCCTGAGTCGCGAGCGCTCATTTGATAATCGAACGATTGCCCTGTGGCAGCTGCTGAGTTTGCGGCCGGGCGATCCGTTCTGCCGGCAGACCCAGGTCCGCCTGCACCGGTTCGTCAGGCTCCGTCAGGTACACGGTTTTCAAAGCATCCAGTCTCTGCTTGATGAGCGACAGTTGCTCCAGTTCTTCGACGATCGAGACATTCGATGCTTCCAGAGCACCAGAGCGGATCTGGCCGGCTCCTTTTGTTCCCGGTGTCAGCACCCGTGCGACACCCGCGCGTGGCGTCGTGGTAAACAGGCATGATTCACGCGGAAACAGTTCGCTCGCATCGGTGAAGCAGGCAATCTGCAGTTCCCCTGCCGTCACTTCCTTTTCGGCGTCTGCCAGTAACGCCGTCACAATTCCCGATTCCGAAATCTGAAGGGAATATGCTTCGGCAGGCAGCTTGATCTCAGGCACGATCAGATAATTGTGCTGGGACCCGCGAATACATAATCGCCCGTCTTCATCAAACATCAGCCGTCCCGTACGGGTATATGCGGTTGTCTCTCCCAGACGCACCTGAAGAAAGCCCTGCCCTTCGATGGCGATATCCAGTTCACGGCCCGTCTTCAGCAGTTCTCCACTCGTCTGGGAAATCCGAGTCTGCAGAACCTGGCT
Source organism: uncultured Gimesia sp. (assembly GCF_963972345.1). Taxonomy (NCBI): domain Bacteria; kingdom Pseudomonadati; phylum Planctomycetota; class Planctomycetia; order Planctomycetales; family Planctomycetaceae; genus Gimesia; species uncultured Gimesia sp. The sequence continues at coordinate 26,909 of NZ_CAXAVM010000018.1, forward strand.
TCCCATGCCCACGGCAATGGGCGGCTCGGTTTCCGATTCTTCACTCGCCGGCGTTTTGACATATTCGTAAGGCAGCGATTCGAATTCCACGTACAGTCGTTTAAAACCGATCGTCCCGGCGTTCGCGATGTTATTCACAATCACATCCCGCGACAATCGCAGTGCGTCCACCGTGGGTCGCAATCGCTGCTGCAGTTCGTCCCGGTCCGCTTTTGATGAAAACCCGATGAATCCGGACTGGTCGGGCAATGCTTTCTGTGTCGTAGAAACCGGTTGCTGAGGAGGTAACGCTTCAAAGCTCGGCTGCAGCTGCGCCCATTTATCCTGTGTCGTGCGCAGCGCCCCTTTGGGCTGCAGCAGTTTGCGAATGGAAAGCAAATCGGAGGCCACTTTGTGAGGCACGCCCCGCAGCTCTTCAAACCAGATCTGTAATTCATCCTCGGTGGCGTCGGGCAGATGTTCGCGAATAATCGAACGCGTCATCTTGTCATCGCGCGCGGCAGAACGTTTCTCCGAATCAGCCAGCGGCTCTGCATTCAAAGGGGGCATCAGGGGACCTGGTGTCTGTAGAAAATCCTGGAGTGGTTTAGCCAGAATCGGCGGCTCAGGATCAGACTGTTCCGCCGCGTCATCATCAGAATACTCGTCGACGACAACCCCCGGTGTTCGCAACAGCGGACCGTTCAAGAGCGAATCGTCCGAAGTCAGTTCCGCAGAGTCCTCTTCGACTTCTTCCGATTCTGCCAGTGCCAGTTCGACCGGCTCCAGAGACGCTTCCGACAGAAAGCTTCCTGCCTGAAACTCATCTTCTGAATTCCCGGGCTCCACTGCGATTTTGCGTGGTTCCTGTGTGAACGTGAGCGAGACGGGAGTGCCCCTTTCGACAAAACCCAGATCCTTCAGATACAGGATTGCCTGGACAAACAGCACTCCGCATAAGACACAAACGGAAACAGCAAAAATGATCCGCTCAAAGTTTTTTCTCATATCCTGCTTCCCTGCAGCAACAAGGTTCGACATCCAGTTTCGACCTGCTGATTTCTGGATTGCATCACATTTAACCAAAGCGTCTCTCAAACTATGATACCCGGTTCAAATAGTCCTGGAGACGCGACTGGCAAACTGGACACAGTCCAGACTAAATCAGAAACGTTAAGTTAGCGGAAATAACGGTTTAGAACAAGACTTTTCTCAACCCCCGCCAGACCGTCAGAACCGATCGCGCTGTTCTTATCTATTCTGACGGGTGAGAGCCCGCGAATGTAGCGTAATCCGGCATGAATTACGTACAATAACAGAGTCTTCATATTAGACCGGTACGCCGAAGTGAGCGGAGAGACCGCCAGGATAAAGCCAACCCCGATAATCGAGTGCACTGACTCCCTGAAAAGCCAAAGTGCTGCCATGAATATGATACTTCCCAAATTCTACCGAGTCCGCCAGAACTTCCCGTCTTCCCGGATTGAAAACGTGGCTGAAACGGTTCGTATGGAACTGGCGAAGCTCAACCTGGAGAAAACAGTCAAACCAGGCGAGTCTGTAGCGATTACGGTCGGCAGTCGAGGCATCGCTAATATCGCCTTGATCATCAAGACCACTGTCGACTTTCTGAAATCAATCGAAGCGGTCCCCTTTATCGTGCCGGCCATGGGCAGTCATGGTGGTGGTACCGCAGACGGACAGACTGAAGTCATTGCCTCGTATGGAATTACAGCAGAAACGATGGGCGTGGAAATCCGCTCTTCGATGGAAACAGTGATCGTCGATACCACCTCGCACGGCATTCCTGTGCATTTCGACAAACACGCCTATGAAGCCGACCACGTCCTGATCTGCGGACGGGTGAAACCACATACCCGCTTTGTCGGCGACATCGAATCGGGCCTGCATAAGATGATGCTCATCGGCCTGGGCAAACATGAAGGTGCTAAAATCTATCACCGCGCGATCGAAGACATCAGCTTCGAAGAAATCATCAATGCGGTCGCCAAGTCGATTCTGCAGAAATGTTCGGTCGTCGCCGGGCTGGCAATCGTGGAGAACTCCTACGATCAGACCGCCCTCATCGAAGCCGTCCCGCCCGACCAGTTTTACGAACGGGAAAAGGCGCTGCTGAACATCGCCCGCGACTGGCTGCCCCGCCTCCCGTTTCCGCAGACCGATCTGCTGATCGTGGATCGCATCGGAAAAAATATCAGCGGATCGGGAATGGACGCCTGCGTCATCGGTCGCAAGTTCAACGATCACGCCGCCACCGAACGGGATCATGTTTCTGTCAAACGCATCATGATTCGCGGGCTGACCCAGGAAACGCACGGCAATGCCTGTGGCATCGGTCTGGCTGAATTCACCAATGAACGCACCGTGGCGAGCGTTGACTGGAAAATCACCCGGATTAACGCTAATACTGGTAGTCACCCGACCGCCGCCATGGTGCCGCTGGCCTACCCGACCGACCGCGAAGCCATTGAGGCGGCCCTGCAAACCATTGGCCTGGTTTCCCCGGAAGCCAGCCGCATTGTACAGATTTTTGATACGCTCGAATTGAGCGAAGTCATTGTCAGTGAAACGTACCTGGAGGAAATCAACAGTCGCGACGATCTGGAAATCATCGCCGGACCGTTCGAACTGGCATTCGACGCGGAACAGAATCTGACACCTGTTTTTGAAGCACCACGACACTAATGCTTTGTCAAGCTGGAAATTGAGAGTTGCAGTCGTTGTTTACGTGCTCCGTTGTCGCACTCTCGTGATATCTATCAATCTAAAAATTTAAAAATGACATTCCACTAATTCATTTAACATTAACAGAAAGAACGACATGTCCACCGAAGGCCTCTCCGCTGCCGCCCTTGAAGAACTTGCCAGGTACGATACACCCACCGTCTGCAACGTGATCGAACTCTGGAACATTCGTCCTCGTAATACGGGCTACATGAATGATTCGATCAAAGCCTGCTTCCCCAAGATGCCCCCGATGGTCGGCTATGCGTTGACCTCTACCTTTCGCAGCATGGCTCCCCCCCGCAGCGGCGACGTCTATTCCGGCCTGGATGCCCAGGTTGCTGCTTTCGAGTCACTGCCTGGTGCTCCCGTCGTCGTATACCAGGACATTGATGAACCCACGGCGTCTGCCACCTTTGGGGAAGTCATGTGCTCCACCTACAAAGCCTACGGCGCGAAAGGCATTATCACTTCAGGCGCGGGCCGCGATCTGGATCAGGTCGAAGCCCTCGACTTTCCTGCCTTCACCAACGGCACCAATTGTGCCCACGGTTACTGTCACACACTGCAGGTGAATGTTCCTGTGACTGTCGGCGGCATCCCCATTTATCCCGGCGACCTGTTGCACGGCGATCTGAACGGCGTCACGACGATCCCGACCGAAATCGCTTCTGAAATCGCCGACGCCTGCAAAGACCTGATGAAAGCCGAAGACATCGTGCTCGACTATCTCAAATCCGGCAACCTGACTCCCGAAGGACTGGGAGAAGCCCGCAAAGAACTGGGTGCCGAAATCGCCAAACTCGGTAAACGCCTGCGGGGCGAATAAAATATTCCCTGAATCGTAGATCAGAAAAAAGCCGGCTCTTCAGGGGCCGGCTTTTTTCTGAATGGGGATTCTACTATTGTGATGCGTTCTAGCGATTCACGGTCTGTTGCTGCTGGGCGAATTTGGGAGGCTTGACTGCCGACTCTTTGTCGTTGGGGGGAATTGTCTTGACGACTTTCCAGGCAAGTCCCAGTTTTTCGAGGACGAGGATCGCGCCGTAGGTCATATCGAGTTCCCACCATTTGTGGCCGTTCTTTGCCATCCGCTGGTACTTGTGATGGTTGTTGTGCCAGCCTTCTCCGTAAGTCATGAGGGCGACCCACCACAGGTTTTTGCTGTCGTCGGTGGTTTCGTAATTGCGGTAGCCCCAGATGTGGGTGGCGGAATTGACGAACCAGGTCGCGTGCAGCACGTAGAACAGACGCACGAACATCCCATACACGACCATGCTGATCGCGGTCTCTCTGCCACCCAGCCAGTAACCAATGCCATATAAAATGGCGCCCAGACCGATGTGCCAGAACAGAAATGTTTTCTGCAGAAACCGCATAAACGGGTCTTTGAGCAGATCGGGGGCGAACCGCTGATGGGTGGCCTGAATTTCTTCGCTGCTGTGATAGGGAACCAGCCAGAGAATGTGGCTCCACCAGCGACCCTCGCGCGGCGAATGCGGATCGCCGGGCTGATCGCTGTGCAGATGATGTTTACGGTGATTGGCGACCCACTGAATCGGAGGCCCCTGCCCGGCCAGTAAGCCAATCAGGCCGATCGCGCGGTTCATAAACGAGTAGGTCTGAAAGCTGCCATGTGTGAGCAGGCGATGGTAGCCCATGCAGATCCCGATACAGCCGGTGAGCCAGCCCAGGAATACAGCGGTCAGCAGTCCGGTCCAGGTGAAATAAAAGGGAGCAGCCAGCAGTCCCAGGTGAATGGCGACGACCCAGCCGATATTCGCCCAGTCGGGAGTGGCGTACCTGTCCGGCTGTGAAGTTTCAGCCTGGGGTGTCTCAGATTCGGGCGTCTCAGCAGCTGCGTTTTCAGGAAGAATGTTATCCGTTTCCGGAAGCGGCGCGAGTGTCTGCTGTGAATTCATATTTAAGAGCCCGATGCGATCTATATATGTGTGTAAATAAAAAAGTCGGCAGATTTTAGGGGGATCGGCGGATTGTGTCTATAGCGATGGGGGTAATTGGGGGGAAGAAGGAAGTTTTCTTAAGGCGTTTGTACAGTGGAAGTTATGGATTTCCGTTTTAAGAGTGAATCGGCTTCTGAATTTCTTCCAACTGCTGAAGTTGCTGAGCACTCATCCCCTCCGTGTAGAATTTCACAGAACGGGGAACGGAACCAGCAAATAAAGCGGAATGAGGGCCACCAGTGTACCTGTGACAAGATGAGCCAAGCGGGAATTACTGATGCGCGTCTGCATTTTCTTCACTCCCCGGGTTAATAAGTATTCTTCCGAAACTGCTTGCAGTCAAGAGTTTGTGTCGTCATGATCGTCGGCAGAGTTTGTTGACCCGCATCTCCGGTTTATTGAATTCAGACGAAATTGAATGAACCTGGTATCAAAAACAGCGGTCCCTTCGTTATAATGGGGCTGTAGCCAGTCTTGAGCCCTTTCGATGGGCAAACAGGGTCCGATACTCTCTCGCCATTCTATCCATCAGACCGTGAGAACGACTATGAAATTTCAACTTGTACTACAGTTTAAGGGTGCCGTAATCTCTGATTACGATTCTCTCGTGGATCTGGAATCCGTCATCATCGATCAAATTCAGGTGGATGGCAAGACCATTGTCGACGGACACGATTTCGGCAGTTCGGAAATGAATCTGTTTATGACCGTCGATGATCCCGCTAAAGTTCTCAGCCAGATCAGAACGCAGATTGACCATCCGCTGATGAACCGCTTCAAAGCCGGCTATCGTCCCATCAGTGAAGATGATTTCCATGCCATCTGGCCGGAAACCCTGCATGAATTCTCAATCAAGTAAGCGGACCCGCTGCTGAGACCACCTGGGGTGATAAACGATCTCACAGAGCGAGCCGTTGACTGCAGTCACTTTCAATTCCCGCAGATATTGAAGTCGATATGGGAATACTTCTGGCGTGCTTCCGGAGTGAGTGGTACCGGTTTTTGAATTGCGATATCACACCATTTCAGCCGGGACAGCTGGGGCAGCTGATTGAGCAGCGCCAGTCGTTCATCGGTCAAAGTGGCAGGATCTCTGATTTCGATCTGTTCCACATGCGACAACCAGGGCAGCAGATGAGAAGACTCTTCTCCAAAGTTCAACGCGTTGACATCCAGACTCTTAAGGGCCGGCATCTGTGCGAGCAGAAATAATGTCTCCTGAGTCAGATTCAGGTCTTTGCAGTAAAAGCTTTCGAGTTGCGTGAGCTGGGTTAAGGGCTGCAGCGCATACGCATCCGGCAGCGTGATGGGAACATGGCATTCCTGCAGGTTCTTAAAGCGGCCCAGCTGCTGCAGTGCGTTGCGAGCCTCTTCACCGGTCAGATGAATTCCCGTATCCCAGCCGATGGTCAGACTTCTCATTCCGGGCAGATCCCGGGAGAGTTTCTCCAGCAGATAACTCATCTCCTCTGGGGATCCCGAGGGGACCTTGAGCGAAGTCAGCTGCGGTGCGAGTACAAACGCATCAGCCAGTTTTTTTCCGGGGAACACATTTCGAACCACCCAGCTTTCCAGTTTCTGATGAGCGCCGGTTTTCAAAAATTTGACGAGCAGATCCTGCTTGACGGGGCCGCAATCGACTTCCAGGGCGACCAGTTGTGAGCAGCCGGAGAGCTTCTTCCAGAACGGGCTGACCCGGTTGGATGTGAGGTTCATGTATAATTTGAAGTCCTGCAGATGAGGCAGATCCAGAAGTTTTTCCGCAAGCGGGGAATCGATCTGGTTTTTGCCGAAATGCAGATGCAGACGTTGCAGCCCGTCCATCTGCGCGATCTGTTCCAGCGCCGTTTCATCCAGATGCGAATGCAGGATTTCCAGATCCTGCAGCCCGGCGAGTTTGCGGAGTGCCTGGTAACCGCGTTCGTTGATCCGGCAGTAAGAGAACTTGACTCCAGACAGGTTTTTAATTCCCGCGACGGCTTCGATACATTCTCCCAGTTCCGGGTTGGACTGGTCGCGGGTGCCATAAAACCAGATGCGGACAGGGAAAGGCAACTGATTGATCAGCGGAACCGATTTTTGAAGCGCTTCGGTATGCTGGTAGATTTTTTTCCCGTCCACGACCTTCTCTGGATTGCCGACCCAGATGGAGAACGGTTCGCCATTACGGGGAAACCAGATGGTCAGTTTCTGATCGCGGATCTGCTGATATAAATCATTTAAGGCGGGATCATTCCAGGGTTTCTGCGTGACACCGCTGGCGTTCACCGGGCGCAATCCCTGCAACTGGGGAATACGACTGGCGATCACCTGATTAATTTCATCCAGTCGGCGACCTGTCTTTTGTAAATCGGTATGGGTGTGATGTTGAATGGCCGGAGTGACATCAGCCACCACCTGCTTATCTGCGACGACCGACTGGGATCGATCTGAGTTGACCAGAAAACCACCAATGCCAGCCAGTGCCAGCAATACCACCACAAACGGGATCGCCCTTTTTCGAAACATCCTACGCTTTCCTCCATTCAGCAACTGGATCCTGAATCAGATGCTGGCCCCTTTAAAGCCGTCCCGGAAAGGGAGCAATTCAGATGCACTCCCCTCAGGCGAACACTTCACTAACTTATTGTACAGAACAAAACAGGTGTTGTCCTCTCTCTGAGTTAAAATTTTTAGTTCAAAACAGTTGCCTGACAAGTCGTTCTTCATATGTCCCAACATGCCAACACCTTAACTTAGCCTATTTTACTTCGGCCAGCATGAGGGATCTCCCTCCCTGCCGGGGAATTTTTTTCAAAAACCCGGTAACAGTCTGGCGGTTTCTTCGCATGGTAGTTCAGTCACAGATTGATTACTCACTTTTGAGGGGGCTGAAACATGATGACAGAGACCACTTTCACTTCGGGCTTCGACTCAACAACACAAATCGAAAGTCGACTGCAACAGATGATTAATCAGGGCAGCCTGACCCTGATGTTGTCCATCGGCTACCGCACCGGTTTAATACGGGTCCTGGGAGAGGTGGATGCAGCGACCTCTGAAGAGGTCGCAGAGAGAGCGGGTCTGCAGACGAGGCATGTCGAAGACTGGCTGGCTGTCATGACCACCGGCGGAATTCTGGAATACGATTCCCTCTTCCAGACGTATCGTCTGCCTGCGGAACAGGCGGCGGTATTACTGCAACGTGGACGCACGCACGCTTATGCTGCCAGCGTGCAATGGGTGTCACTCTCCGGGAAACTTGAGGATGAAATTGTAACCTGCTTCCGCGCAGGAGGTCCGCTGCCGTCTGATCTGTTTTCTCAGCTGCAGTCACAGCTGTTGGAAGATAATTCCGTGTCGATCATGAACGGGTTATTTAAACATGTCCTGCCGCTCGTTCCCCGTCTGATCATGCAACTCTGCGAAGGCCGGGACGTCCTCGAGCTGGGTTGTGGCGCCGGTCACACACTGATTGAGCTGGCGCGTACGTTTCCTGCCAGTCGTTTTGTGGGCTATGACAGTTCCGCCACACTGATTGAAAAAGCCAGCCGATCTGTCGCTGAGGAGCAGCTTGAGAATGTCACGTTTATCCAGCGTGATCTGTCGGTGATTCATGCCATCGACAGTTTTGATCTGATTCTGGCATTGGATGTCCTGCAGGATCAGGCTCGGCCGACCCGAGTTCTGGATCAGGTTCTCACAGCGCTCAGACCCGGGGGAACTTTCCTGATGCAGGACCTGGCACGCTCGCGCAACAGGGAGCTCAACCTGCAGCATCCGCTGGCAGCACTGATGCACTCCATCTCGAGTTTGCGGAGCATGGCAATCGTAGACCGGGAACAGAACGCCGATGGTTCCCGCTGGTGCCAGGAAATGGCATTGCAGACGTTACAGGAACTGGGGTACGAATCGATTGACGTCCACACGCTGCCGCATGACCTGGTCAGTGATTATTATGTGGCCAGCAAACCACGGGGGATTGCATCCTGAGGCTGCCAGGTTTACTTCTGGAACAGTCGTTCTTCCAGGAGCTCGTAATAGCGGGCATCGGTTCCGGCCTGATTGACATAAGAACTCAGAATGCCGGGATCGATGAAGACCATGGCTGGCTGTTCCTCGCAGTGGGCGGCAGACGCTTTCAATAAATAGCTGATATCCGTACGGCTCAGGCGATGTGTTTTACACAAATCATAGAACAATCCCTGGGGTGTATCGGAATTGGCCTTGCGCTGCAGTTGCATATTTTCCCAGAGATACAGAGTCAGCCAGACCATGACAATCACGATGGTGGCCGAGATCAGCATCCAGTTTTCCTGCAGCAGACTGCGATTACGAAATGCCCGGGAGATTTCATCGGTATGTCCTGCCAGCAGGAACCAGAATTCGATGTTCATGTTTCGTTCGTCCCTTCCACCTGGTTTCCATCGGGTTGTTCCTGAGTCAGCGGTCTCTGCAGCGCTTTGACTGCCATTTCGCGGATGCGCGTATTGGCGTCATTCACCAGTGTCGCCAGTGCCTGTCGTGCCGCGGAACTGGAAATGGTAGCCAGAATTTCGGCACTGGTTCTGCGGACCAGGTCGTCGGCATCTTCCAGTAAAGCAGCCAGGGCGGGGACCACCTGATCATGCAGCTTCAATGCATAGGCACAGCGGGCTGCCTGCATCCGACGTTTCCGCAGGGGATGTGCCATGGCGCGACTCAAATCGACGATGCACCGTGGATTCAGTTTCTGCAGCAGCTTCCCCACGGAAGGACAGACCTGGGGATGGAATTCTTCGAAATGTTCGAGGACATATTCGACATCAAAACTGGAGAGTTCCTGACGCGCCGCTTCGCGAACTTCCTCGACAGGGCTGTCTATTTTATTAATCAGCAGATTCATGGCATCCGGGACATGCTGCGCCCGGAGCTGACAGGTGGCCCAGGCCTGCTGAATGGGATCTTCCGAATCCAGACTTTCCAGAACCATTTCTGTCACTTCGGCGGTATCCATCTTCCGCAGCATATCGATGGCTGCTTCTTTGGCGGCAGGCGTCCCGTGCTGCAACATCCATTTCTGAGCCTGTTTTTTGCTGGCCACATCGAGATTGAGCAGGCTGATCAGTCGAATCAGGGCGACCTGCAGTACCTGGGGGATGCTGCTGAAGTCCTGTCGGTCCGCGCGGAGCCAGATCACCTGTTCCATCTGCCTGAAATTCGTCTGCTGCAGTTCCGTCGGTTTTTCCGGAAGCCAGCGCAACAGGTGGGCGATGAATTCGGGATCGTCACGCGTCGAAATCGCTTCCAGCACTTTGGCATTCGGATAATTCACTTCGGTGAAGTCGCAAATCAGCTGCATGACGCCGATATGTTTGCTTTGTTTCAGAACCTGTTCGACCAGTCGCCTGATGTCTTCGTTCGAACTCCAGAGCACTTTTCTGATGGCAGGATCATCCACCTTGCCCAGGATCAGCAGGCTCTCCATAATTTCTTCAGGGCGATCGAATTCCTGCAGATGCTCGGTGGCTGCGACAATCGCGTTGAGGTTGTCACGCCGGATGTCCTTTGCATTCTTCAGAAACGCACGCGAATAAACGGAGTCGACCGAGGGATTGAGAAAATATTCGTAGAGCCTGCCCACCAGGTAGCGCAGTGTCTGTGATGTCAGATCCGGCTGATGATTGACGAGCCGTTTATTTTCAAACAGGGAGATGATCGACGGGATCTGTTTAAAATCGCAGGTGATGCGGACAAATTCCAGTCCCGCGTACTGCAGTTCTCGATTCCCATGCTGCAGACATTGTCGAATCGCCGCATCGAGTGCATTGGAATGTGTCTCCAGCAGTTTGCGGACGCCGGCAGAATGAGTGGCATAGCGCCGGATAACTTCGACGAGTCCACGTGAACTCTGCTGCTGCAGTAAGGCGAAGACAGCCTGCTCACGAATTTCCGGATCTTCGACGTCGAGAGCCAGTATCAATGCATTCACGGCATGTGAATTTCGGCTCTGCGCAAGCAGGTCAAAGGTTTTAGAGATTGATGAGGCCATGACGAGATGAGATCGTATAAAGAGTGCCTGGATCTACAAAAGCAGAGTCAACCGGATTCGTCGGGTGAAAACAGTCAGACGTTCCTCCTGACATGATTCACAAAACTCTGCTATTGCCCGCTATCTCTCTATCGTACACGGGACCGGTTCTTCTGCAGCCTGCCCGCTGCAACACGATTATCCGGAATAACCACTACAGTCCGGTGAAGGGTAATTCGCTGAGAGGTTCTCTTGAAAGGGAGTTCCAGGTTTACTGTCCGTATTTCAGTCGCTTTGGAGCAAATCCGTCAGAAATTCGTACGACTCACGGACGACCTGGGGAGCCATATGACTGTGGCGGCTGAGTTCGACATGCAGTCCGCCGGGATATTCAATCTGTCGCAGACCCTGCATCACATCCGCAAAATCGATCTCCCCTGCACCGAACCTCAGATGATCGTGTTCTCCCCGGACCATGTCTTCAATATGAATGTTGAAAATCCGATCTTTCCAGGGTGCCAGATACTGGCTGATGGGCAGTTCTCCCATGCACTGCAGATGGCCGATATCGACGGTCAGTCCCCAACAGGGATGGCTGACGCGCTCATCCAGTTCTGCGAAGTCCTGCAGTGTTTCAATCAGCATGCCCGGTTCGGGTTCAAACGCCAGTCGAACTTCTTTTTCAGCCGCATAGGTGATGACTTCGCGGCAACCCTCTGCCAGCAGTTCCAGGGCGGCTTCACGTGGCAGATCCTGTTTCAGCTGCCCTGCCCAGAAGGAGACCGCGTCTGATTCGAGCGCCGCGGCCAGATCCACACAACGCTTCAGGAAATCAATGCGGCGGGCACGGGCCGCGGGATCGCCGGTGAGCAGGGTCGGCTCATGTTTCTCGCGGGGATCCAGCAGAAACCGGGCACCGGTTTCGATGACCGAGGAAAGCTGATACTTCTGCAGCAGCGCCTGCATTTCCTGCAGTCGCTGCTGCAGACCATCCGCATAGGGATTCAGACAATAATGATCGACGGTCAGCGCCACCGACTGGTAGCCGGTCTCGGCCAGCAGTTGAATCGCGTCATCCCAGCGATGAAAGGCCAGGCCATTCGTATTGTATCCCGGTTTCACAGGTCGACTTCTTTATGCTGTAACTGGAATGCATCACGCTAACCATAGCGTCTCCCGATCGATTATACTCGATCCCAATGTCACTGGAGACGCGACAGTAAAACGGGACACAGTCCCGGAGAAGAAAAAAGCCCTCGATCGACTTGATGAGGGCTCAAGGTTTCGCTGGTGTCACCAGGCTCAGTCCGCCAGTGGTTTGACACGTATATTTTTGTAATACACCACGCTTTTAGGATCGTGTGCCTGCAGAGCAAAGCTTCCTTTCTCTCCCAGTGAAGGAGAGCCTGTCGCACCTTCCGGTTCGGTGTAATCAATGACGGTCTGATCATTGATTTTCACAATCACGTGACGGCCATCGACGATGATATGCTGAGTCCACCATTCGTTATCTTTGGCGGGTGTTTTGAACAGTTTGACCCGGTTGTAGAGGCTGCCGGTTTTGACGGGGTCTTTGTGGCTGACGTTGACCTGTGATTCATAGCCTTGTGTCGGCCAGCCTTCTTCCTGGAATTTCGTGTGGAAGAAAATTCCCGAGTTGCTGCCGGGAGTGGTTTTGACGTCGGCTTTGAACTCGAAGTTCTTATACTCTTTATTGGTGAAGAGGTGCGAACGTTTTCCCGTCACTTCGATCACGCCATCCTTGACTTCAAAGGGGCCCCCTTCCGCGATTGTCCAGCCGGTCAGATCTTTGCCGTTAAACAGTTCGATCCAGCCCTCTTCGGTTTCGGCAGTTTTCTCGCCTGAGTAGACGCTGCTGGTGCCGATCAGCGATGAGACGAGCAGCGCCGCCATCAGACCGGATAAGACATTAAAACAGTTGCCAGCGCGGTATGTGTTCATCGTGTAGAAAACTCCTGGATGTCATGAGGAAATAGTCTGACGGTTTTCGCCTCACCATTGTTTATGTATCAGCTGAGTTCACAGCTGCCAACTGGAATCAATATATGCTACGCGGCGAGGGGACCGGTTAAAAGCAAACAGGGCACTTCCCGGCATATTTTCCGGAAAGTGCCCTGTCTTGTATTAAGGACCTTAAGTAATCCGCCATCGTTTACAGCTTGGGAAGTTTGATATCCTTACCGACCCCGTCATATCGCGGATCACGAAAATCTTCCGCAAAGTACATGCCGAAGCCCTGCCGTAACTCATACTCAGCCCGTTGTGCCCAGGGAGTTCCCGGATGTTCTTTGATGACCAGTTTGTACTGTGCTTCCGATTTTTTCAGTTGTTTATCCAGTTCTTCAGTACTGACCTTGGTCAGTTTGACCTGTTCCGGATCGGGGGGCAGCATTTCTTTACGTCGATGGACACTCCAGACATTGGTTTTTTTGTCTTTGGGTACAGGCATGTTTTTCGCGTGTTTGTCCATCGCCAGGCAGTACTGGAACAGACGCACGCGATAGGCCAGGCACTGTGCCAGCGCCAGGTCGTAGGCGGCGCGCCAGCGTGAAGATTTTTCCTGGGCACGTAAAGGCTCAATCGATTCGAGAATCTCAACGGCTTTCTGCAACAACCCCATGGCGCGGATGGCCTTGGGAACCTCTTTACTGCCGACTTCAAAAAACTCTTTCTGTGTGAGCGGGTAATAAAGCTCTCTGATATTCAGCTGTTTATCGAGATGCGGATTGAGTGTGACGATCACCTTCCAGATCGAAGACCGAAACTTGCTGGCACTGCGTTCGGCATCGTAATCACGACGGGACATCAGAAGCGGTTGATACTCTTTCATATCCTGGAAACGGAACTGACGATCCGCGGTGCTGCCGGCGCCCCCCAGTTCACCTTCTTTTCCGGGCAGAACAAAGAAGATCCCGCCGGTTTCACGGGCGATGCGTACCTGTTCGTAAGGGCCGAAGCCTGCGGAGAACGCATCCCAGCGGCCATGCAGACCATCGTATTGTAATGCTTCCGGAAACGCGGTTTCAGGACCACGATTGATGCGAATCCAGTGTCTCAGGTTATACACGGGATCAGTCCAGATCTGGCGGGCATAAGGATAGCCAAAGACTGATTCGCGGCCAAGAATGTAGATCGGTGTTTTGACGCGTTTGGCACGCGTAATGACTTCTTCGACCGCGGCCCCGTCATCGCCTGATTCATCGGTGACCACAACGACACACAGCCGTCGATCGGTTTTGCGGGCCATGACCGTGTATTTGTCAATCGTGGCCGAAACGGTCTGGCACATGTTTTCCAGGCCGGTTTCGTCGGTCGGGATCTTGGTAATCGCGTCCTGAACTTCTTTCAGATCGGTAGTTGGTTTGGGCGTATGGACATGCACTGTGGCACCATAACTCAGAATGGACGTCAACAGGGTCTGATCCCGCTCACGGGTTTTCGATTCCTGCTTGGCAGCGATCCCCAGTTCGCCATAGATTTTATTGAAGTTGTCTCTGATTTCTTTCTGGTCGTCTTTCATACTGCCCGATTCATCGAACAGCCAGACCACCAGAATTTTTTCTTCCCGCATGATGCGGATCAATTCTTTGGAAATCCGGCTCATGGCTGAGCCGTATCCTTCCACGACGGCCCCCACTTCCCCGGTCACTTCGCCGACACCCAGGTCTTCGCCGAGGATGTCATCACCGGGCGCGGTGATCTCGCCAGCATTGATTTTGATTTCGGGCTCTTTCAGGCTCTCTGAGGATTCAATCTTCTGTGAAGATACAGCGGGTGCCGTGGAGGCACCGACGTTTGTGGAAACCATGCCACCGGAGGTCACGCTCAGGTTTTCGGACACTTCCAGATTGGTTTCCAGAACCTGTTCGAATTCCGCCTGATCGCGTTCCTCATCAAAGATCGTTTCGATTGCGACTTCGGGCTGATTGTCTGTGAGCTGATGGTGCATAAAGCCCATCCCGACCAGAATCACCGCGTGTACAATCAAAGAGGTAAAGAAAGCGGAATAATCTCGCGCCTGAGCCATCTGTAATAACCCCCCGGTCATTTTTATAGCGAACTGCTATTTAAAAACGAGTGCCTGTTTTGTCTCAACAAATATGAAAATATTGCTGATCCGGTTTTGAAAATGGAAATGAATCTATAATACGCGTCTGCTCTGAATAATCCAGTCAGATCAGTCGCTAAACTGTTTGTATGGTTAGTGATATTGAAATTCTGCAAGATCAGATTTTGAGTGGTTTGCCGCCCGTCGCACCACGTTTTTTCAGTGCCTCATTTCTCTTACGCTCTTCTTCTTCAAAACGTGGGTTTGGTGTGCGAACACGATTTCCTTCGGGATCCAGGTTCAGCTTGATTTCCTTCCACGCCCAGCCGAGTGGCTGATCCAGCTCTTTGGCGGCCAGGAACGCCCAGGGAGTTCCCGGATGCTCATCGATAATGCCGTTCAATATCTCCTGGGCCTGCTTCCCCAGTTTTCTGACGGAGGGACTGGAACGCACATCTTCCGCAGGAACCAGTCGCCAGGCGTTGTTCTCTTTTTTCTCAAATACTTTGGGACTGCTCTTCATGTCCGCGAGGATGGTATTGTAACCATAGGCCCGCACCCGCGTTGCCAGTACGCGTCCCAGGGCCAGATCGTAGTTGGCCCGCCAGCGGGGCTCGGTGATCTTGGGACGGTCTTTCAAACCCTGCTCCAGAATCACCTGCAGTTCATTGAGCCCGTAGTCGAGTTCGGAAACTGGTTTCTGAGCTACGGTGACTGCCTGCCGTAATACATTGTCGGTATTGGCCGGGAATTCGAGTGTGGGAGTCGGCAGGTTGCGTTTGGAAGTCCGGGTGGCTGTCGCCGCCATCACCAGCGCTCTCTTGGCCATATTCTTTTCGATTTTATTCGAATAGTCACGTATCGAAATGTAGTCGGGGTGATAGGCCCGCATGTCGGCTGGTTCAAATTTGGGGCCACTGGTTTCTTCGGTGATGAAATAGATGCCGTTGGTTTCCGCACACAGGCGTGTTAACGCATAAGGACCATAGCCGGAAGAAATTTCGCGAACGTCATAGCTGTTCTGTCCCCAGAAAGGTAATTTAATGCGTTCCGGAGCGACGGTTTCGGGACCGGTTTCAGAAACAGCATCTACCTTTACGCCAGGTTCAATTTCGAAATCACGAATGATCACTTCGCGCTGACCGAAAGGGGCTGCGTTGCCCACGACGTAACATTTAATGCCGTTACGTTTGGTAAGCATGATGGCATCTTCGAGATTGGCCTGTGCATCGGTGCCCGCTTCGTCCGTGACCACAATGACCATCATATTGCGACGGCCTTGTTTTTTATACGAGAGCCAGCGTTTAGAGACCTGCGTGACAGCGGAAAATACATTCTCGTCACCCGATGTGTCTTCTTTGATCGAACGGATCTGCGAGACGACTTCTTTGACGTCGCTGACGGGATCCTTGGTGATGAACTGCGTGGTGGCACCGAAGGCGGCGACTGCGGTTCTCAGTGCGCTTTCATCTTCCACGGCGTCCAGGATTCCCAGTTGCTTGTAGACATTTTCAAACCGGTCGGCAATTTCGTTACGACGTTTGCTGACGGAGGGAGAGACGTCAAACAGCCAGACGACCAGTAGTTTCTTTTCCTTGGCCGCGGCAGCAATTTCGAGTGTCAGGCGGTCGATGGCACCGGCGACGCCACCATCGGGTCGGTCGGTTTCACCAGTCACTTCAACGGCAGCCATCAGCTCTTCTTTGGCGGGCTGCGTCATCAGGTCATCGATGATGGGCTCGGGGGCTTCAATTTCATTTTCCAGCTGATCCTGCATCGCCTTCTGCTGTTCAACGGATGTCTGGGGCGCTGCAGCCATGGACTGGGTCATCAGTGCGGTGTCACCGGCGGTTCCCACCACATCCTGAATAGTTGGATCGAGCTTGAATACGTTGTCATCGATCTCTTCAATCGAAGAGATGATCGCGTTTTCCGAGTCGAGCAGCGTGATGCGCGTAAAGCTGGCCAGCATGAACAGGAACAGGAGGTGAACTCCCAGACTGATCAGCCAGGCGGGAGCTTCCTTTATGTTCAACCAGTTGTGAGGTTCAACGTCTGCAATTTCTTCCACTTGAACTTCCCGGACGGAATTGACAACACTCACGGCCTGCTCCTTTAGGATTAGACAAATACTTTTAACTGCTCCCCATTTCGCGCAGAAACAGCGAACAAAATTCGTAGTGAACACCACGGGCTGGAAAACCAGCCTCATACATCAGACGACATTGATGATTATAAGAATTTTCGTCCTGCAATGGTTCATCAAATCTACGATTTTACCCCTGAAATCCGACAAATACAATCATTGGCCGTTTTAGTCGCCACAAAAAGTATACACCTGACCATATTTTATGAAAATTCCGGGGATGTGCCTGTATTTATTAACCGCAAAAAACAGCTTAACATTCGTCATGTTTTTGCATTCTCCAATATTTCACAACGATTTACGAAGAACAATTACCAATACCGGGCGAATTCAATAAACTGACATCGCTGATCTCCAGGTGTATTTTCTACTACAGGTTCCCCTACATGTCATTTGAGTGGCTTACAGACTGGCTCCCTTTCACGTTTTACTACCTGATGGTGCTGCTGCTGTTTCTGGCGAACCTGACTGCGTGGGTTTCGATTCTGTTTCTGGTCCCCGGGAACTGGATCATGGTTTTTCTGTCTGCCCTGTTTTATCTGTTCATGCCCGGCCGGGACGAACATGGCGTCTCACTCACCGTGCTGGTCATTGCGCTCGCGCTGGCGGGGCTCGGCGAAGTAGTCGAAGCGCTGGGCAGTTCGGCGGGTGCTGCCAAAAAAGGAGCCAGTCGCCGCGCGATGATTCTGGCATTGCTGGGAACCTTTATCGCCAGCGTGATCGGGGCAACCGTCGCGACTCCTCTCCTGCCTCCCCTGGGAACCATCTTCGGTGCGATTTTTGGCGGCGCGCTGGGCGCATTTGCCGGCGCTTACCTGGGAGAAGTCTGGAAAGGCAACCAGGAAGTGAACCGCATGCACATCAGCACCGCGGCGTTTGTGGGCCGCCTGCTGGGAGTGGTCGGGAAACTGGTGATCGGCGTTGTCATCCTGGTGATGATCACGATCGACTCCCTGTTTTAACCCGAAATAATTTTGCGATGACGATAAAAAAAGTGCTCCCTTTCCGAAAAAAGAGAGCACGCTTAAGCCAGTTCATTGTTCAGGAACTGTCTGTTTATTCGAGATCAAAATTGATTTCGTTACCGCCTTCTTTCACCTCTGCAGTCAACCCGGAAGTTTTTTGCAGATTGTATTTCGTCGGGATGAGAGAGGGCACCTGGTCGGCTTCCGCATCTTCAGGAAGCACGCCTTCCATATCGCGTTCCGAAATGATGGCGACTTGATGCTTGCCCAGCAAAGCGCCATCTCCTGCTTCGTAGGTCGTGAGTTCATAACTGCCATCGGGTTGAATCTGCCCCTGGCCAATTTTTGCACCGAATTCGGGAAAGAAAATAATCTGCCCTCGCTCCAGAGGTTTGCCCTCGTAGGAGACCACGCCTTTGACTTCTGCTACGGGCTTCTGATCGGTGGCGTTACCACCACAGCCGGCAAGTACGAGTGCGGACAGGACAGCGCTGAATGCCGCGATCTGTTTAAAAAAATGACTACATGAAATCTTCATCGTTGGTGATACCTGTTTTGTAAGGGAACGATCTTGAAAAAGACAAATATCCGCCTGCCCCTGGCGCACAAACCGTTGTTTCCAGGACCGTGAGTGACAGATTATTTAGTGAAATGAACTCTCACTGCTCAGCAGAGCAGTGAGAGAGAGCTTACTTGAGTGACAGCAGGGAAAGTCCGACTTAGACTGTGTCCAGTTTTACTGTAGTGTCTCCAGGGCCATTTGGACCGAGTATATTAGATTGAGAGACGCTATGGTTAAATGTGATGCGATCTAGTATTCGCCCACCACTTCTTCGCCCGCACGTGTCGCCAGGCCTTTCAGCAGATCCAGGCTCGTACTTTCAGAGAGGAACTGCACACGACCGTCACAGAACAACAGATGCGCTCCGCCCACATGTTGACTTCGCCAGGAGACACCATATTGCGAATGCGTACTGGAGCCAATGGGATACTGGGTCGCCTTAGTATCAATCATTAAATACCCGTCGCTGTCGCCATAAAAATAGGAACCCCAGGTCCAGGGAGGCATATCGTCCCAGCCTGTATTGGGCCCCCAGCCTCCCCGCGCGGACGAAAGCTCTCCCAGCAGGAAGGTATTGGAGGGTCCATCAGTGATATCACTCAGGCGGGTTTTGTGTCGAGGGTAAAGCACGCCGGAGGTGACGTAATGCCGACTGGAATTGGAGCCGCTTACGAATCCAACGTCAACCGAGCCTCCATTCCCTCGATAATGCAGTCCTCCCTGGGAGGGAACCGAGGAATGTGTCGGAGCCGTATCCCCCAGTTCAGAAGAAGGGCAGAGAACTACAGTCAGAGGCGTTGTGAATTCCGGTTGCGCGCCGGGGGCACCGCGCCAGGGATGGGACTGATTAATTTCACCAATGGCCTCATAGCGATTCGCCTGATCAAGATAAGGCAGAAGGCGCGCGACCCAGCCCATATTGTAATGAGACTCTCGAAAGTAACCCGTGGGGAACATACGAAAGGTATCGTGATAATTATGAAATGCCAGACCGAGTTGTTTCAGATTATTTTTGCACTGTGAACGGCGGGCCGCTTCACGTGCCTGCTGAACCGCCGGCAACAACAGTGCAATCAGAATCGCAATAATTGCGATCACCACCAGAAGTTCGATCAGTGTAAATCCACGTCGCTTCTCTGTGTTCAAATTCATGGGACTCTCTCAATCAATAAAAAACAGATATGAAAAATGAAAATTCGGGCTTCGTCAGTAATACCGAACGGCGAAAAATCGAAACACGAATCAAACTCAATGAGAATGCAGACAGCTGCCGGGCGCGACAATTCGTCTGACTTATTCAGATATGTTAATTTAATAATACCATGTTAATGAACAAATCTTAATTTTCAATCTTTATTTATTGAGAAATTAGTCCCACATAATTGAACTCGCGACGGCCATACACATCGCAATTCATTGATACATATTGCTTTCCGATATTGAACGGAAACTATCGGGCACTAGCATTATTGGACAGAACGTCCTGATAGAAAGGCGCAGTAACCCCCCTGGCAGACCTATCTTAACGATATATGGCTGGCATAATGGGGGAAAATCGGACTAACCGGCGTCTTTCAAATCGAAGGAAAACTCGCTGGAATCGTCTGTCACTTCGAGTTGAAGCGGACTCGATTCGCTGTCGCGAAACCGGGCCGGAATCGCGGGAGACGCTTTCTTCGGTGCAGCGGCCTGGCCGGGCTCTGGCGGAACGGGATCCATTTCGGGAGGCAGAATGGTCACATTATATGTCCCCAGTGCGACATTCGGAATAGTGACAACGCCTTCTTCAGTCAGTGATCCCCCGCCCCCTTCGCCGGTCTGAGGATTTTCCAGATTGACCAGGCCCGCGGTCACCGGGGCACCAGCCAGAGTCACAGTGATCGAAACATCTCGGCGGGGCTTATCTGAACCAGGGGTATGACTGCAGCCGCTGAGAACGGTGAAGCCGAGCAGCAGGGACAATATTAATGGGAGTGACTGATATTTCATCAGAGGTCTTTCCTCAAGTAACCGGGGATGCAGTGGAAGCAGAGCCACAGAAACTTCGTCCTGGTCCCGGCGAAGTTTCTGCGTCAATCTGTTAAAAGCAGAATTAAAATTCGCCGATGACCTGGCCATCAGATCGCATGGAAAGCTGGCGCAGTGTATCCATATCGATGTTTTCGGAGATGAACCGGACGGCGCCGTCAGTCAGCAGGGCATGAATACCGCCCACATGGAATGAGTTCAGAACGGTATTAACTTCGTATTCGGAACTCGCGCTGGAAGGTGCCCCGGAAAGCCAGTAAGCATTGGGAGGATGGCGAACGGTGGTCATGCCTCCCAGGTAGCCGTTCACACTTCCCAGCGATGACAGCGTTGTGCCGGCGTCCATTTGCTCACCCGAATTATTCACCCAGCCATGCCAGCCACCCAGCGGGTTGGCGCTGTTTTCCACACCACCCACATTGCCCGACTGCTCGGCCACAATGATCGTATTGCTGGAACCGTCTGTACAATCCCGCATCCGTCGTGCGAAGTACACGGTCAGCATCCCGTTGTTACAGTAAGTTCCCCCACTGACAATGTTCGACGCCGTGCAGTCAGCAGTACTGCCACCGGAAGTCGCGCTGGGAACCGCACCGGTAATACCGACATAGTCGTGGATCATGCTGTCGTTGGAGAGCGGGACATCCGCGTTCACAAATCCATGGGGACTGGAGGGACAGACATAACCGGGAACCCGCAAGGTTCTGAAGATGGGCTGCAGACTCGAGTGAGCCCAGAAACTGGCATTGAAACTGACCTGGTTATACGCGGGTGCCTGATCAAAATAAGGGAGCAGACCCACGCGCCAGTTGGGACCACGACTGTTTTTCAATCCGCCAATCGGGAAGGTCGTGAAGGCGTCCAGGTAATTGTGCATCGCCAGGCCAATCTGCTTGAGATTGTTTTTGCACTGAGAGCGGCGGGCCGCTTCGCGTGCCTGCTGGACAGCCGGCAACAGTAAAGCAATCAAAATCGCGATAATCGCAATCACCACCAGTAATTCAATCAGCGTGAATCCACGCCGAGATGTGCCTGAAACTTTCATAAGTATCTCTCGCAAATAAAAAAAGAAACAAAAACGCGTCCATCAGAGCGCGGAGGGAGTTTCGATTTCCCCCCTGCTTCTACGAATAGAAAACAGGTCGGACAGAAATTGAACGGCGGCCGATCAAATCAATTTTTTGCAGGATAATTTCAGAGGTATCAGTTTTTGGCAGGACTGGAGGCAGGACTCACAATCAGCAATCAGGGACCCATATTAGCAGTGGCTGGGGGGACTCTCAATATATTTAAGATAGTTTATTTAATAGCGAATAAAAAAAACTCTGCAGGCAGGCTACAATTGACGACCACGTGTAATTCGTTTCACACAAACAACTTAGTACACCATCGACTCAGCTGGAATGAAAATGAGGATACGATGCCACACTGTCGCGTTGCACTCTGGGAGAAGAATCTGCAAACTGAGCCAGACAGCAATCTTCCCTACCTGACACGAAGTGCGTTCCCTCAGAGAAGGACCAGTGCGGATGACCGTGGATGATACGATTCCGATGCGATTAAGAAGGGCTTACCTGACCATGCATCGCGTGGCACAGGCCCACTTTGCTGAATTTGGCATAACCGTCGACCAGTACGTACTGATGTCTGTGCTGGCCGAGGCGGAAGGCATCATTCAGACCCAACTCAGCGAACGTATGTCATCCGATGCCAATACCGTCGGTGCCATGCTGAAGCTGCTGGAACAGAAGAACGTGATCCGCCGCCAGCCCAGTGATCGCGATCGGCGGGCGCAGCGGGTCTACTTAACCGCCAGTGGAAAACGGCTGCATAAAAAACTGGTCCGGCATTCCAGCCAGATTCACCAGACACTGGAAGCAGCCCTGACGCCCCGCAAAAGACAGACCCTGCTGAACGGCCTGGACGAAATCACCCGGGCTCTGCAATAGCGCCATGAATCTCACCTCGTTCGCAATCGATTGTATAAAGTGGCAGAAATCGCGAAACTTTCCCTGGCCAGCCGGGTTCCATTCGACATAGTACGTATGCGTGATATAACACCAGCCCGCCCACTACCGGAGACCCGCATGACCCCGCTTGCATTCCGAACCGTTATCGCCTGCCTGACATTCACTGTCTGCCTGGGAGAATTGAGCTTTGCACAACCGCCCCGCCCGAACAGCCCGCCTCAGTTCAGAGGGAACCTGATTGAACACCGCGACGTGGAATATGCGAACGTGGATGGTTCGTCCCAGCTGCTGGATCTGTATCTGCCTCGCAATGTGAAAAATCCGCCGCTGGTCGTCTGGATTCATGGCGGCGGCTGGCGGGGCGGCAATAAAGGTCGAGGCGGCAAATTTGTGCCCCTGCTGACCGACGCCGGCTACGCCTGTGCCAGCATCAATTATCGACTCAGCGGCGAAGCGAAGTTCCCGGCCCAGATCAACGACTGCAAAGCCGCCATCCGCTGGTTGCGGGCACATGCAAAAAAATATGGATACAATGCTGCCCGCATCGGCGTCGGCGGCTCTTCCGCGGGCGGACACCTGGCCGCGTTACTGGGCACCAGCGGCGGGATCAAAGACCTGGAAGGCAGCGTGGGCAAACACCTCGACCAGTCCAGCAGCGTGCAGGCGGTCTGCGATCTGTGGGGGCCGACCGACTTTCTGCAGATGGACAAACACGCGATTCCCGGTTCGCGACTCAAACACAATGACCCCCGCTCTCCCGAATCGCTGTTGATCGGCGGCCCGATCCTGGAACACAAAGACCGCGTCGCGCGGGCCAACCCGATCACTTACATTGACCAACAGGATCCCCCCTTCCTGATCATTCACGGTTCTAAAGATCCCGCGGTCCCCGTGCATCAGAGCATCATCCTGGAAAAGGCGCTCAAGAAAAACAAGGTACCCGCGAAGCTGCACATCGTCGAAAACGCCGGTCATGGCGGCCCGGAATTCAACGCCCCCAAAGTCAACAAAATGATTGTTGAGTTTTTCGATCAGAACCTGAAAAAACAAACATCCGGGAAATAAAATCCTGATCGACAGTCTGTTCACGACAGAAAACCGAGAACAATTTTCTCCGGGGCTTTACACTCGATTCCGGTTTCCTGAGAATATACTTTGTTCTCAGAAGACTGCATTTTCGATACCCAGGGAATCGAGCCAACACCGATGCAGCTGAGTTTATCGTGAGCGTTCTTTTTGAATCCAGGATTAATATGACTTTATTTCGTCCCCCCTCCGTACAAAAAACGATTTGCCCGTTCGTCGTCACTGCTGTTTTTCTGCTACCACTGCTGGTTGGCTGCTCCCCCACGCCGGAAGATCAGCCAGACACAGCCGAGGTGATCGGCATGGTAATTCTGGACGGCGAACCTGTCCCGGGGGCGGTTGTCACCTTCGCTCCTGAAACCGGCCGTCCGTCGACGGGCATCACTGATAATGCAGGTCGCTTCGAACTGACTTACAACAAAGACACGAAAGGCGCAAAGATCGGCAAACATACCGTACGCATCTCAACACAACGGTATATCGAAAACGCCGATGGCTCCACGACCGAGCAACAGGAAACAATCCCCGAGAAATATAATGCCAGTTCCACGCTGACCATTGAAGTCAAACCGGGAAAAAACGATTTCCCGATTAAACTGGATAAAGAATAAACCGCCGAACCGGTCTTTGTTCTCACCCCGGAATTTGCTTTCACTCATTGATAGAGATCCAACAGATCCATTAAAAAAGCTCCCTGCCGATCAACAGCAGGGAGCTTTTTTATTAGACTTTCAGTCAGCACTGTCAGGTTGATCTGGTCCTGTTTTACCACTCACCAATCACCTGGCCATCATTGATTACTGCCAGTTTGAAGTAATTGCTCATCGCGGCAGTAGGAGGATTGGGGTTATTGGAAGCGTCCATGTTTTCGCTGGCGAAGCGAACGGCTCCATCCGCCATCAAAACATGCACTCCCCCCTCATGCAGACTGCTGGGGCCAAATTGATAACCGATACCATTTATCATGGACCAGCCCGTTCGTGCCTGCACTAAACCGAAGCGAATGTTCTCGAATTTATTAGGTGTGGATGCACAGGGAGTCACTCCGGCCCAGATCGAACCAATATGATTCGTGCCAGCGCTGTCATTCACGGTCGTTCTTTCCGTGAAAGCAAACGTATTGGAAACACCATCGGTAATATCCCGGATCCGGGTTGCACTATTCATATAAAAGATTCCGTTCGGCTTCGCGGTTGAATTACAACGATAGTCGCCGTTGCCGTTGAATCCGAGGTAATTGGAAAGTCCAATGGCCACACCACTTACTCTGTTATCCGCGTTCTGACTCGGATTCGGATCGGCGCTGGAGGGGCAGAGGTACGCGGGCAGCACGGTCCGAACATCGGCGAGCACAGTCGTATTGGTCAGATCCATGGGACCATTGGGGCTCAATTTATTATAGAGCGGCGCCTGATCCAGGAAGGGAAGTATAAACGTATTGCACAGCCAGCTGTTTTCATTGATAAAGCCGGGAGGGAAAACGCGGTGTGTTTCGTGGTAGTTGTGCAGTGCCAGACCAATCTGCTTCAGATTGTTTTTGCACTGGCTGCGGCGAGCCGCTTCGCGTGCCTGCTGGACGGCGGGCAGCAGGAGGGCGATCAGAATAGCGATGATCGCAATTACGACCAGCAGTTCGATCAGGGTGAAACCTCGTTTGCGGACGGAGAGTGCAGATAGACTCATATCACGGTTCCATTTAAGTGGAGTAATACGGATGGGAAAAATTACGAAAACATGGAAGGCAGGAAAATCAGGTGGGACTCTCAGCAACCTCATATCCAATATATCGTATATGTAATCGCGGCGAAAAGCAAGTTGGCTTTGTATGACCTGTATTCAGAAAGACACGTAACAATATCTTAAGAATCCTGCAAAAGTCGCGGTAGATTTGAGGCAGTGGGCCCCCTAAAAATGGTTGACTCGGCACCCGCTGTGACTGACTGCGAACAGTTTCAGCCAGTGATCCTGTCGATTTCCCATTGCGTATTCTGCTTCCCAGGTCACAATCGATCTGGTAGCTGAGATTTAATCCTGTCATACTGACTGCAGACGATTAAGACTGTACTCTCAGTTCAATTCATTTCGTCATTTCTCCATAGGATTTCAGAATGACGTCTGCTCCGGAACCTGACAGTGCCCGCAATGCGACTTCCAGTCGACGGAATTTTCTCACCGCCACTGCCGGCATTGCCGCTGGTCTGTTGCCCGCAACGCTTTCTGCAGAGGAACCTGCTATGCCCTCAGTCTCCACACGTCCGAAATGTCTGTTCTTTGATGTCAACGAAACACTGCTCGATCTGGACGCGATGAAACAGAGTGTCGCGGCAGCGTTGGGAGGTCGCCCCGATTTGTTGCCGCTATGGTTCACGACGATGCTGCAGCATTCCCTGGTGGCAACCGTCGGCGATCACTACGAGGATTTCGGCGTGATCGGCGCTGCCACGCTGCAGATGGTGGCCCGCAATCAGGGCATGGATTTATCGGATGACGCTGCAAAGCAGGCGCTCGCACCGATCCGCTCCCTGCCGGCCCACCCCGATGTGAGGCCGGCCCTCGAACAGTTAAAAGAAGCGGGTTACCGCATGGTGACGCTGACCAATTCGTCGCAGGCAGGCGTCGATGCGCAAATGAAAAACGCCGGTCTGACGGATCTGTTCGAAGACCGTTTGAGCGTGGAAGACGTGCAGATGTTCAAACCGCACAGCCACGTTTACAAATGGGCGTCGCGCAAAATGAACGTGCCTCCGGAAGACTGCATGCTGATCGCCGCCCACGGCTGGGACATCGCCGGCGCCCTCTGGGCCGGCTGGCGCGGCGCCTTCGTCGCCCGCCCCGGTGCCCAACTTTATCCCCTCGCCAGACAACCCGAAATCAACCAGCCCGACCTGCAACAGGTGGCAGCACAGCTGCTGCAACTGGGCGGGGAATGTTGTTCGTAAGCCAGAAATCTCAAAAGCAGAATCAATTTGTGTGGTTTCGTGCTTTTCGTGGTAGAAAAATCATGTTGGAATGTTTTAACTGACTCCATTCATCGCGTTTTCTCGTTCGACTTTCGCCAGGCGGGCGGACACATGGGTCCGCACCCTACTTTGATGGGGTCGGGATTGTTTTCCTGAGCTGAATGCTTGCCCTGACGGTTTCCTGTTGTCTGCGACAACCCCGAATTGCATCCGGGGCTACCCGGTACGAAGCCACGGCTCAGTATGGTTGAAACTGAATCCGTCGCGACTTGACCGCGAACGGTTTCGGCCAGATTTTGCATTTCACTTCGCCGGTAAAAGTACGGGCCAGGAAGGACGTCATGCCCATTTCGAAGAGTTGAGAACGACTGTCACGACCGGAACAGACTACGACAGGCCACTTGTTGCGGGCACCCCGGGTTAACCAGAAAAGGCTGTTGCCGTTGTCATCATTGCCCCAAGGTAATAAGCCTGGGTTTTCAGGGTAGCACTCGTAAGGAAATTTATCAGATCGCATTTGGTGGATTTCGCAGACACTGATTACGCATTTTTGCAAAGCCAGGTATTCGTCTTTGGAAAAGGGATTGTAGATACGCACAAAACTCCCCAGTAGACCACTGCCGAACTTTGTGACGTAGCGTTTGTAATCATCGGGCAGTTGCAGGCCGAGTTTCTTTTCGATGGCGGCCCAGTTGGGTTTGGCGGGAACCTCTTTAGGTTTGTCCGGGGGTGTGACAATTTTTAACAGTTCGCCGAGTGCCATGTGGGGGTTCCTCTGCTCTTCTGACTTGATACGGATGGTGACATTTGAAGATTGTAATCAGGCCCCAATCAGAGCGGCAAGTCACTTTGTTCTTTTCGCGGCGGGCCACTAAGCAGGGTGGCCCCTGCAGTCGGTTCTGGTGAGGGCAGTCGATCAGACTTCGTCTCATTTCTCTGAAACCTCCTGTTGCCTGCGGCAATCTCGGATTGCATCCGAGACCACCCGGAGAACCGTTGCCTGTCACAGGTTTTTTGTGTTTTTCGTGGTAGAAAAAACATGTTGGAATGCTTTAACTGATTCCATTCATTGCGTTTTCTCGTTCGAATCTCGCCAGGCGGGCGGACACATGGGTCCGCCCCTACTTTACTGGGGCCTGCAACGTTTCCCTGGTCTGAATGCTTGCCCTGACAGTTTCCTGTTGTCTGCGACAACCCCGAATTGCATTCGGGGCTAGCCGCTTTGGAAGGTTTCTCCAGGTTTGTACCAGCACCATGCCACCCGGTAACCTCCTCAGTTATTGGAATATACCCAACAGTATTCGACGTCCGTGTGCCGCGGACCGGTTTGTCCGGCCGTGTCGAATGGGTGTGGAAACTTTGGTTCCGGATTGTACGCGGTAACTGTGACCTCCTGCTCGCTGCGCTCGGCCCGGATTGCATCCGGGCTTACCCTTTTTCTTTCGTGGTAGAAAAACCATGTTGGAATGTTTTAACTGATTCCATTCATTGTGTTTTCTAAATCGATACTCGCCAGGCGGGCGGACACATGGGTCCGCCCCTACTTTACT
>NZ_CAXAVM010000019.1:0-54333 GCF_963972345.1 uncultured Gimesia sp.
TTGATTACAGTCAGGAATCATAACCGATTCATTACAGTCAACAAATGATTGCGGCTGAGAACCTCTCAGATTATTACAATCCCAGGCCCCTCGACGTCATTTAATCCCCGGAACTGCTCTTATGCTGCAACGTTATCTGTTAGTCTGGCTGATCGTGCTTTCGGGAGCGGCGATCCTGTGGGACAAGGTTCTGCCTGACGCGTTTCATCCATTTCATGCCTCGAAACCGTATCTCTCGTATTTATTTACCGCGACAATGTTCGTGATTGGCTCGTTGCTCCCGCCTGAGGAAGTGCGGGCGGTGTTTCGACGCTGGCACCAGGTGCTGGGCGGCACATTTGTGCAATACACGGTGATGCCGAGCCTGGCGTATCTGATGAGCCTGTTTTTTATCGATCAACCGGAATTACGGATCGGCATTATCCTGGTGGGCTGTGTGCCGGGGGCGATGGCTTCGAATGTGCTGACGCTGGCGGCGCGAGGCAATGTGAGTTATTCGGTCTGCCTGACGGCATCGGCCACCCTGCTCTCGCCACTGTTTGTGCCGATCGTGCTTTATCTGGCTGTCAGCGGAACTGATATCAATGCAGCAGAACTGGCGAAAAACTCATTCTTTCAGTTACTGACCCAGGTGGTATTACCGGTGATTGGCGGTCACCTGCTGGCTTTGTATCATTATGGATTCAGTCGTCTGATGCAGGTTTTCGGCCCTGCGTTCGCCAATTTTTCGATTCTGTGGATCATTGCGACGGTGATCAGTCTGCAGGAAGAACAGCTGAAGAAAGTCTTTTTATCGCTGGCGGTGGCGCTGCTGGTGATTAATCTGCTGGGGTATCTATGCGGATACCTGGCAGGTGCAGCATTACAATTGAGTGAGTCGATGCGGCGGGCATTGACCCTGGAAGTGGGAATGCAGAATGCCGGTCTGGGAGCGATTCTGGCAGGCCAGCTATTTCCGGGGCAGGAGATGATCGCATTACCGCCCGCGCTGTATATGTTTGGCTGCATGCTGACCGGGACAGTTCTGGCCCAGTACTGGTCACTCAAGTCGGTCGAGGAAGTGACAGAATCCCCCGGTGCGGCTCTCGAGGATTAAGTTTCTTCGAGGCGGGCCTTGAGTTCATCACGTTCTTTTTTGGTGATATCCAGATCGAACATAAGGTATTTCACATCCAGGCGGAGTTGAGCCAGCGCTTCCTGGATCAGTCCCAGAATTCGTCTGCGGCGTTTCACCGATTCCACGACGCGTGAATAGGATACTTCCAGCAATTCCTGCTGTTCCCTTGGTAATTCGGCTATTTTTTTGCCCAGGTCGATAACTTCGCGGGGCAGACTTGCACTATCTGTTTCGTCGGTGAGTCGGATATTCATAAGTTTCAATTCTCAGCTGGTGCCAGTACTTTCACAATAATCCATTTCATCAGGGGATGAACTGAAAACAAATAGAACAGATTTCATGCCGAATATGAATATTTAAGTGAGGTTTCGCATTAAGTGTCTATTCAACAACCAGTTAGACCAACATACAGAAAGACACTCGCTCGATACAGATTCACAAAAAGGGGAGGCTTCGTATTGGCTTAGATTGCAATTTCTTCTAAAATCCCCGAGGAATGTAGTCATTTTTGCCAATGTTATGGCAGGTTGTATTATGGCAACGCCGCTGTTGCCTGACTGCAACGAAAACCGGACAGCGGACAACATTTCGTAAAGAATGCTGAACGGTGATTGGTTTATGGAAAATGGGGAATCTTTTCCAGAGACTGACCGAATTGAAATTCATACCGCTGACACACCCCAAAGTGTAAATCAGTATAGAAACCGCAGAATCACGATCTTTTTATCCCAGGGATGGGTTCGAGTTCAGGCATCGATGCCACGTATATTGAATAAGCTGTTTCAGAGTCACCTCTGCCTGCTGGTCTTTCTCATTACCGGGCTGTTCAGCAAAGCTGCTCTGCGCGCGGAAACATTCCACGAGTCTTTCGATGATACGTCCCAGGTCAGCTGGCAGGTTCGCATTGATCCGAACCAGGCTCGAAAAAAGTGGCATGTCCGCAACACGTCGGTGATGCATGCCGGCGCTGCCTGTGAGCACCTGCAGGTTACGACGGGTAATCTGGGTTCGCTGATTGAACTCTCGCACCCGCTCCCTTCCAGTCGCATCATCAATGAGCTGACCCTTTCCCTCTGGCTGAAATCCAATCGACGGGGAACGCGTGTAGGACTGGAAGCGGTCCTGCCCCACCAGATCGACCCGGAAACCGGAGCAGTCGCCCGCATTTATTTAATTGGAGACACTTATACAGAGGAAGGCAAATGGCAGCAGATGAAGTGTACCACCACCGAAGCCCTGGTGAATCAGTCACTGGGACTGCTGCGGGGACGCACCAAACTGCGTCAGCTGGACACACGTGAGATGTACGTGGAACGGGTTCTGATTGTCACACGTTCTTCTTCCGACCAGGTGGAATTCCTGCTGGATGATCTGAAACTGACCCCGATTGTCCGTCCCAACGATTCGGTCATTCAGACCGCTGTCGCCATGAGCAAGCAGAATTCCCAGCCGATCGTCGAATTTCTGCTGGACCGGATTCAACTGCAGGGAAGACCCCTGTTTCCCCGTATGTCGCTGTATCATGGTGAGAGTCTGGAAGCACTCAAACAGGCGGGTATGAATGTAATCGAGGCGCCCCAGTTTGATGATTACCGGTTTCTGACGGAACTTCGCAGCCAGGGATTATGGGCGATGGCGACTCCGCCTCGACCACAGGCACAGGATGGTTCATTTCTTCCCTCTCGCGATGCTACATTAATCCCGTTCGATGAGCAGACAGCGCCAATCGTTTTCTGGTATCTGGGAACCCAGATTCCCGGCAGCGAATGGAACCAGATCCGCAGTCGCGTGGGTCAGATTCAAAGTGCCGACCAGCAGTTCAAGCGGCCCATTATGGCGGATGTTCTCGGGAAAGAACGTCAGATAGCCCGGGAAGTTTCGATGATTGGCTCGAGCCCCCGGATCCTCAACAGCGATATCAACCTGCTGGAATATCGTAATACGCTGATTGAAAAAACACGGCTTGCCCCGGGACGTTTTCTGTGGACGTGGATCCAGACGGAACCGACGTTTGCCAATGCACGCTGGCGTGATTCTTTTCATAAAACCCCGATTGTGATTGAGCCTGAACAGATCCGTCTGCAGGTGTATGCCACCCTGTCAGCGGGTTGCCGGGCCGTCGGTTACTGGACGACTGATCGACTGGACGATACGAGTGCGCCGGGAGCACTGGAGCGCAAACTGGTGATCGAACAGTTAAACCGGGAAATCGACCTGATCGAACCCTGGCTGGCGACCGGATCTGTGATTTCTCATGTTCCCTTCACGCTGATACAAAAACAGGCTCCCCTGATCACTCAACTGGGTGCGGATTTCAAGACCTCCGGTTCGAAAAGGCTGATGCGTGACGAACAGCTGGCAGAGCGAGAGATGCTGTTGCAACAGAAAAAAGAAGCGGCAACGGAAATGCAGGCTTCCATTATCCATTCCGAGTATGGCACCTTGATTCTGCCGGTATGGTATCGCGATGGGGCGCAGTTTGTGCCCGATCAGATGGCAGGAAATGAGGCGAAAATCGTGATCCCTGGTGGGAATGTCTCTGCTTCCGTCTGGGAACTGAGTAGCACCAGAATCAAAAACCTGGATCGAAAACGGGTGAACGGGGGTGTGGAAATCTCACTTCCCAAATTTGATATGACATCGATCATCATCATGACATCGGATCAGGGTCTGATCGAGAAACTGCGAAATAAAATCAGGGAGATCAGTCCCCAGGCAGCAGAAACCAGTCTGAAACTGAGTCGAGCCAAACTGGAACGCTGTGAAAAAACAAATGCCGAGCTGCTGGAAATGGGCGTGAGCAAGGTCGCGCGCATGGATGGGCCAGCGATACTGGAACGGGCCCGCGAACGGTTGAGCCAGGCGGAAGTCTCCCTGACCTCCCAGGATTTTCATGAGGCCCATACCGCGGCTCGTGACTGTCGGCAGTTACTGAGAATTCTGCAGCGCATTCAATGGCGCGAAGCAACCCGCACCCTCTCCTCTTCGATGACGAGCCCTTATACCATTTCCTACAGTACCCTGCCCGACCACTGGAGAATGATTGAACAGATTGGCCGCAGCGCAAAGCACATTAATCCGAATTTGCTGCGATCAGGAGATTTTGAAGACATCGACACGATGGTCGTCGAAGACTGGAAACACGTCCAAAATCCGATAGAGGGAACTCAGGCGATTGCTGAACTGTATCCCCGCGACAGACGATCCGGCGAATTCAGCCTGCGATTACTGGCCGCACCCTTGAGTCGCAATGATATTCCTCAGAACATCGAAGGGCCTCTGGTACGGGTCACCACTCCTCCTCTGGCAGTGCGCAGCGGGCAGATTGTGCATGTCACCGGCTGGGTCAAGGTTTCGACAGCCATTACCGGCAATCCGCTGGGCGCCACTTTTCAGGACAGCATCATGGGGCCAGGTGGTGCCTTACATTGGAATGCGCAGAGCGACTGGCAGAGAATTGATCTGCTGAGAGAAGTCTCCCAAAGCGAAAACTTCCATCTGACCATGTCTCTGAACGGACTGGGAGCCATTTTATTTGATGACCTGCGGGTGATGGCCTATACGCCCGAACCGCAGCAATATCAGCAGACCGAGGGGCTGGAAGCGCTGCCCTTAAAGTCTTTGGGTTCCTCAGGCGTTGAATTACTGAACAAGGTTCCCGAATAATGAGCTTCCCGTCGCAGTCAACCTTGTAGAACGATGTCCTGTAAATGCGTCTCCCGCTCACTGGGGAATATTGCAATTTCCGGTTCAAAACAGGTATTTTATGCTGGTCGAGCGAATTCCCCTGTCAAGCTTCGCGACACAGATTCCTGCGACACTTGAATGACCAGGCAGAACTTGATAATAAACAGTATAGAAACAGACTGAAAACTGGCTCGATTTACTGTGCCAGGTTTACTGTCACGTTTCCAGGGTCATTTAGACCGAGTTGAATAAATTGAGGGACGCTATGGTTAAGAGTGGTGCGTTCTCGACTCTGTGCAACAGATTTCGGGCCGCATTCAATTTATAGATTGATCACATCGGTCTTGATGAACGGTACTTACGTTTCAAGAGGGATGATGACTGTCTTAACGAAAGATTGAAGCAGCGGAATCTCTGTGCCCCCTCTCTCGATCCTCTTTTCCGGTTCTCTGCTGATGCCGGTCCGTGAGGGACATCGACCTGGATTTTCATCCGGCAGCGAAGCAGGAACAGATCAGACAGCGTTTGTCAGATAGATTTAAACATAGTCAGAATTAACATTTAAACTGAACAGGAAAAACCAATGCCGATTGCAACCCCAGCTCAATACGCAGCGATGCTGGATGCCGCTCAAGAAGGTAACTATGCCTATCCCGCGATGAATGTCACCTCGCTGACCACGATCAACGGAGCCCTGAAAGCATTTGCCGATAAGAAGTCAGACGGAATCATTCAGGTTTCAACCGGCGGTGGTGAATTTGCTTCCGGTCTGGATCAGAAAGATGCCGTTCTGGGCGCGATCATTCTCGCAGAAGCCACTCATCGACTGGCAGAACGCTATGATGTGCTGATCGCTTTACATACGGACCACTGTCAGCCGGGCAAGGTCGATTCCTTCCTGAAGCCACTGATTGCAGAAACCGCCCGTCGACGTGAAGCGGGCCTGCCGAACCTGTTCCAGTCACACATGCTGGATGCGTCAGAGTTGCCGCTCAAGGAAAACCTGGAATTGTCAGCTGATCTGCTCAAGCTGTGTGCTGCCAATGAGATCATTCTGGAAGTGGAAGCCGGTGTGGTTGGCGGTGAAGAAGATGGTGTGGATAACTCCGATCAGCCAGCCGACAAGCTGTATACTTCTCCAGACGATATGGTCGCGGTTTATGAGGCCCTCAACGGTCTGGGTCGTTATATGTTCGCTGCGACATTCGGTAACGTACATGGCAGCTATAAACCGGGTGCCGTCAAACTGCGTCCGGAAATTCTGAAACAGGGTCAGGAAGCTGTCATTGCCAAATACGGTAAGGAAGCTGCCTTCGACCTCGTATTCCATGGCGGTTCAGGAACGCCTGAAGATCAACTGCGGGAAACTCTGGAATACGGTGTTGTGAAGATGAATATCGATACCGATACTCAATACGCCTTCACCCGTCCTGTTGTGGATCACATGATGAAGAACTACGACGGCGTATTAAAGATCGATGGCGAAGTCGGGGTCAAAAAAGTCTACGACCCACGCAGCTATCTGAAAGCCGGTGAAATGGGAGTTGTCAAACGGATGGGTGAAGCCTGTGACGACCTGTTCTCCAGCGGAAAAACCATTTTCGGCAAAGTCTGATTCGCGTCGGCATTTCAGCGGAATAACTGATTTCAAGCGAGCTGTTTCCCCGCGAAGCAGCTCGCTTTTTTACAGCTCAGTTTTGTTATGAGCAATGCATTATTCGCTGCGAACTACATCCATCTTGGACATGTTAGAGAGTCGCACGACCAGGATTTTCTGAATGTCCGATTTGGAGCCTTCTCCGCGGAAAAACAGGTGACCTGCTGAATCTGGTTTGACGCCCTCGGTGGCTGTAATGATTGCCATTTCGCCAACGTTCAGAGTGACTTCAAACTTCTGGTTATAGAGCGGACTGGTATTCCGGCGACTTTCCAGCTGCCAGCCAATATTCGTTGGAGTGTGTCGCATCTGCTGGGTGCCATAATGGACTTCAGGAGTAAACTCGAGTTTTGCCCAGCCATCCTGAACTTTATGTGCTTTGACTCGCATCACACATTGAGCTTCTTCAAACTCTTTCAATTCCACAGGCTCAGTATCATCTCCTGTGAGCAGTTCGAGTTTACATTTCGGGTAGGAATCGCTTGTCTTGATATCTGTGGGAACACCCGATCTTAACATCAGTCTTCTGCCGGAAAGCAGCAGTGATTCATCTTCCCGGGAAAGTCCACCCAGGTGAGATTTCAAACCTAGCAGGGTCTGCAACGCTCGGGGGGGAACTGAACTGACATGGCCGACACGCAGACCATTCTGATTCAGGTTTTCCTGGTCCATCAGTTCGATGGCTCCGATTTCATCGACCTCATCCCAGAGCGTCGACCCGAGCAGAGGGTCTGTGACCGGTCGTTCGATGAATACAATTTCAACCTGCATGGCATCCAGTGATACAGGAATCGCAGGCAGCTTGTTGACCGTCTGTTTCTCTGCATATTTCTTCAAACCGAACACGGCACTTTCTTCCATCAGCGCGCAGCCGGAGATTTTGACGACCAGTAAAACCAGCGTCAGAACCAGTAAACAGGATCTGAGAGGGGATAACTTCATGAATGGTTCAGGTTGAGAGAGGTATCAGTTTGAGAGATTGGTGCGCGGCAGGAGATCGCCGCTTAAATCGAAGGGGCCGGGAGTCTAACGGGAATCGAATTTGATGTCAATTTGAAATTTCGGATTCACCAGATTCTGCTGAAACGGCACTGTTTGCTCAAGAATTACGCTACTCTCGTTCAGAGAACGACTTGGGACTCCGGCTCATATTGCCTTGTTTGACTGCTCCAGCTATGATCTGCCTGCTTCAGCTGAACCCGACCGAATCCTGTATACATTAGAATAGAAACTGTCGTTTTCTGAGCGATTTCGACAACGGTTATTGATTCGAACCCATGACATCTGCCCCCGAACCCCGGAAAATTCCCGAATTACGAATTGGTGCAGGCCAGGACTGCCATCGGCTGGAAGCAGGTTACCCGCTGATACTGGGAGGGGTCTCGATTGAGTTTGAGTCAGGTCTGGTCGGACACAGTGACGCCGATGTCTTGTTGCACGCGATTACCGATGCACTGCTGGGAGCAGCGGGCCTGGGAGACATTGGAGAGATGTTTCCCAACACGGATGACCGCTGGAAAGGCGCCGATTCCGGTAAGCTGTTGAAAGCCGCATTTGCAGAAGTGCAGCAGGCTGGCTGGCAAATCGTAAACCTGGATTGCACTATTTCAGCAGAACGTCCTAAACTAGCCAGCTACAAACCTCAGATCAGGCAATCTGTCGCCGGGTTACTGGACCTGGAAGCACAGCAGGTCAATATCAAGGCAAAAACAGGAGAACGCGTTGGCCCTGTCGGCCGACAGGAAGCGATGACAGCAGATGCTGTGGTACTTTTAACGCGAACTCAGTGAAATTCATTATCAGACTGAACCTGCTTCACTTCAGGTTCCTCATTCATTTGATTACAGGAAGAAATTCAGGTATCCAGCACAATGACACTCAGAATTTACAACACACTCAGCCGCAAAAAAGAAGATTTCCAGACGATCAAACCGGGCAAGGTTGGCATCTACCTGTGTGGCCCCACGGTTTACAAGCACGCGCATATCGGTCACATGGTCGGTCCGGTCATTATCGACACGATCGCCCGCTATCTGACCTACAACAACTATGATGTCAAATTCGTCAACAACATCACTGACATCGATGACAAACTGATCAATAAAGCCGCTGAATTGAACATCTCCGTGGAGAAGCTGGCGGCAGAAATGACTCAGGATTACTTCGATAACCTGGAGACCATGGGCGTCGATACGATTACCGATTTCCCCAAAGCCACCGACTATATCGAACCGATGCAGGAAATCATTCAATCGCTGATCGACAAAGGCTTCGCTTACCCGCTGGATGGTGACGTTTACTTCTCTGCTGAAGCAGACAGTAAATATGGCTGTCTCAGCGGTCGTAAAATCGAAGAAATGATCGCGGGCACGCGTGTCGAAGCCAATGATAAAAAGAAGAATCCGGCTGACTTCGCGCTCTGGAAGAAATCGCGCCCGGGCGAACCCGCCTGGGACAGTCCCTGGGGACCCGGTCGACCAGGCTGGCACATTGAATGTTCCGCCATGAGCCGCAAACTGCTCGGCGATTCATTTGACATTCACGGCGGTGGACTTGACCTGATGTTTCCCCACCATGAAAACGAACGCGCCCAGTCAGAATGCTGTACGGGAAAAACCTACGTGCGTTACTGGGTTCACAACGGTTTAATGCAGGCCAGTGATGCGGCTGGGAAAGTGGGCGGCCAGCATGATCGTCATGGAGATGTCGCGGTGGATCAGCAGGCACAGGAAGCCGATAAACTTTCGGGATCCAAAGGCGCTGCATCGGTCAAAGAACTGTTTGCGATTCACCCGCCGGAAATCGTGCGATTGTTTCTGCTTTCCACACATTATCGCAGCCCGATCGCATTCAGTGACGAAAACATCCGGGAAACCGGAAAAGGCATTGAAGGCTTCTACCGCTTCTTTGAAACCTTCGAACGTATCACAGGCGAGAGTTTCTACCAGTTACCCACCTCGGAAAAGCGGGAACAGTCCACCGGGTTGAAGGGAGAACCTGCCGAATATTTCCAGCAGCTATCCGAACTGCGTCAGCGATTCCTGGAAGCCATGGACGACGACTTTAATACGGGTGGTGCGATTGGTGTGCTGTTTGAATTACGGTCGACATTGAACGCTTTGATTCATTCACAGCACCTGGAAGGTGAAGGCAAGCAGAACCAGGCAATGGTTGAGGCACTGACAAGCGGCGCCAGTCTGCTCAAGGAACTCTCCAACCTGCTGGGTGTCTTCCGCAAAGCGCCGGTGAAAGAATCAGCCGCCGATGATGGCCTGGTCAATCAGTTGATGGAACTGGTTCTGGAGATTCGCAAAGATGCTCGCAGCAGCAAAAACTGGGACATTGCAGATAAAATTCGCGATGGTCTCGCCGCCTGTCAGATCACAGTAGAAGATCGTCCGGAAGGCAGTTTGTGGCGACGGGGCTGATCCACTTTCCTGTGATAACGTAGGATAACGTAGAGCGTCTCATGAATCTGAACTCGACCATGGATGAAACAGAGTTGACCACAGCGGTGCGATTTCTGAGTATTGACCCGGGGTTAAACCGGACGGGGTATGCTTTGTTACAGCAGTCAGCGAAAGGCCCGGTGCTGTGTGAAGGCGGCATCATCCGCTCGAACCAGGAAACAAACCTGGCTGCGCGTGTTCATGAAATCGCTTCCGGGATCAGGGAAGTCATTGCCGAATACCGTCCGGATGTGATGGTCATCGAGCAGGTATTTACAACTCCCCGTTTCCCGAAAAGTTCGATCATCATGGCTCACGCCCGGGGTGCGATCCTGTTCGCCGCCCATGATGCGGGTGTGCCTGTCGTACATTATACGCCGACTCAGATTAAAAAATTAATCACCGGCAGCGGCCGTGCTTCCAAAGAACAGATGCAGCACGCCATCAAAACAGAGCTGGGCTTGAAAGCCATTTTAGAACCCAATGACGTGGCAGACGCTTTTGCAGCAGCCTTATGCCATTACCACACGATCCGTGTCACCTGTCTGTGAAACCAGTTTCTCTTTTCCATTGAGCACCCATGATTACCAATATCCGCGGCGAACTGATTGAGTTGAACTTAACCGAAGCAATTATTTCCGTCGGGGCGTTTGACTATGAAGTCTTTATTCCGGAATTCGTCCGCCGTCAGCTGCAGCCCCTGATCGGCAGCGAAGTGAGCCTGAAAACCATTCAGTACATCGAGGGAAATCCACAGAAAGGGAGACTCACCCCCCGCATGATCGGATTCATGAGTCACGCCGAACGAGAGTTCTTCGAACTGGTGTGCTCGGTCGATGGGGTCGGCGTCAAGAAAACATTACGGGCGATGGTGCGTCCCGTGAAAGAAGTCGCGACAGCCATCGAGGAAAAAGACATCAAACAACTCACGACGCTGCCGGGAATTGGTCCGGCTGTCGCCGAGCGAATCGTCGCCAAACTCAGACGCAAAATGACAAAATTTGCGCTGATCGTTGCCAAAGAATTTCCTGCCGAGGAAGGCCGCACCGATGTGTTCAGCGAAGCCTATGAAGCGCTGCTCAGCCTGGGATATTCGTCAACTGAAGCGCGGGCCAAGGTCGAAACCATTGCCGCGGAAGGCAAGAAATTCAAAAGCATTGAAGAATTTCTCACCGCTCTCTACCAGCAGGAACGCAACTGAGCGTCGGCAACAGGCTGTTTTGCCTCTGCTACAATCCGCACAATTGACAGACTCGTCATATCTTCTGCCTGAATTCCATGACGAACGTGTCTCCGGATATTCCGGTTTGGCCGGTCTGTGTGTCTGACCTAAGTTTATGCAATTACTTATGCTTGCGTATCGGTTTATGCAATCCGGTCACTCTTAAATCCTGTCAGTGTCTTCTGACAACATCGCAAGATTTAAATTGCAGATCCCCGGGCACAGCGGCGTCTCACATTATGGTTGCCAGAATTATCAAACAGAAATCCAGCCCTTACAGCGCGCTGAA
This sequence comes from uncultured Gimesia sp., assembly GCF_963972345.1. NCBI lineage: Bacteria > Pseudomonadati > Planctomycetota > Planctomycetia > Planctomycetales > Planctomycetaceae > Gimesia > uncultured Gimesia sp. The sequence goes on from NZ_CAXAVM010000019.1 coordinate 11,422, forward strand.
TATTGACCGTTTAAGAATGGGAGTCAAATTACAGTCTCCCATTTATGATGCGGAAGGCGAAAAGAATATCCTGCTGCTGGCCAGCGGCAAAAAAATCACACAGGCAACCATCCAGAATTTGAAGAATCGTGGCATTCGCAATGTGCGGGTGCATGAACGGGATTTGTCAAACCTGACGCTGTCTCCCGGAGAAAGCCAGTCTTCCGGTTTCACTTCTTCACTACGCCTGCGCAGTCAAAAATTAAGAAAACGGTCAGGAGGCACTTCAGCCCCCGGCCAGGCTGCTGATACGGAACGAACGAATTCCCCCTGGCAGATCCAGCCTCAATCGTTCCTACATGAAGTGACTCCCCCTGCAGCGACCGCCTATTCACCGGAATTACAGCAAGAATACCGAAAAGAATTTGCGGTCCTGACCAAAGTCACAGATGATATTTACCGCCAGGTTCTGGGTGCTTCGCGCATCAGCCTCTCGCAGATTCGAAATGTGACAGACTGCTCATTCTCAAAGATGATCCAGGATATGGATCTGTTTGTACTGGAAGGGATCACGCCAGTCGCTCTGGGAAATTTCTGTCGGCACGGCCTGCAGATGTCCAGTCTGGCGATGGCGATAGGCACTCAACTCGGCCTGCAGCGAGAACACTTATCCCAACTCTGCATCGGTTGCCTGGTTCATGATACGGGTATGATCAAAATCAATTCCGGGGGTATACAGGGACACCTGCCAGCCAGCCCCATCGATTTCCTGGAACTGAAAAAGCACCCTGCCATCACCTATAACCTGCTTTGTGAATCAAATGAATTTCCCATGATCTCCCGGATTGTGGCGTATCAGATTCACGAACGCTGTGATGGATCCGGTTACCCGCGAGGCCAGAAACAAAATCAAATTCACCCCTTTGCAAAAATTGCTGCGGTGGCAGATGAATTCCTTTCCCTGGTCTCCGTGGCTGCGGCGAATTCAGAAGTCCATCCTTACCAGGCAGTGGAACAGTTGATCTATGGTGCCTCACGAGGCATCTTCGACAGCGGTGCGGTTCGCGCATTACTGCAGTCGATCTCGCTGTACCCTGTCGGATCGGTCGTCGAATTGAATCAGGGTCAACTGGCAACTGTGATTCGGACGAATCGTCAGCAGTACGATGCGCCGGTAGTCAGCATACGGAAGCCCGATGGCACTACCCAGATTTTCAATCTGCAGAATCACCCGGAACTGCATGTGATTCGAGCAATCCCTCACGCCAAGCTTGAGATGCTCAGTCTGTAAACGAGACGGCAGAGAAACGCAGAGTTGTCAGTCCACGATGACCACTCGCAAATCCATGACATTGGTTTGTGTGGCTCCTGTTTTGAGGAGACTGCCTGTTTTCGCCAGAAAGGGATAGGAATTATGGTCCTGTAAATACCGGGCGGTATCCAGCTGCAGTTCCTGGGCCCGTTTCAGGCTGTGCTCATCCAGAATCCCGCCGGCGGCATCCGTAGGACCATCTTCGCCATCAGTGCCTCCGGAGAGAATGCAGAATCCGGACAGTGATTCATCCCAGAGGCGCTGCATGGCAGCCAGTACCACTTCCTGATTACGGCCCCCCTTTCCCGGCTGGGGAGAAGTCGACAGGTCAACCACCGGTTCCCCGCCACTGAGAATACAGGCAGGACGATTTACAGGACCTGCTCCGGCCCGTATCTGCAGACACAGTTCAGCCAGTTCCACCCCGGTGTCGACGGCGGTTCCTTCGTTTGCCGATCCCAGCGAATACACTTCATATCCCAGCGCCCGCGCCTGCTGTGAAGCCGCCTCCAGAGCCGTTGCGTTACTGCCAATAATCTGATTGAAGACCGTCGCCTGTCGGTCTGGCTGTGGAGATTGTGCGGGTGTCGACTCTGACTTTAATATGCTCCATACGCTTGCCGGAATCTGCGCGGGATCTGAAACAAATTTTTGCAGAACCTGCATTGCATCCTGCGTCGTTGATTGATCAGCAACAGTCGGTCCCGAAGCAATCAGATCGAGGGGATCGCCGACGATATCCGAGATGATCAGGGCAAACAGAAGTCGGCAGCCGGCTGCTTGAGCCAGTCGCCCTCCTTTTACAGCGGAGATCTGTTTGCGGACACAGTTCAGTTCCTGAATGGTGGCTCCCGAGGACATCAACAGCCGCGTGACCAGCTGTTTGTCTTCCAGTGTCACCGGCGGCAGGGGCGCTGGCAGCAAAGCACTGCCGCCCCCGGAGATCAACACAATGCAGATATCATCCGGTTGCAGATTCGACATCTTCTGCAGAATCTGGCGGGCGCCGTAGACGCCTTCCGCCGTCGGTTCATTCAGACTCGCAGGTCGGGCGGGATAGAGGTGAATCTTTGAAAGTCGGCGGACACAGTCGGCGGGAACATTCACCCAGCCGGATGTTCTTTCAGCCAAAGCGGAACCCCGCAGTGCAGCTTCCACCCCCGCAGCCATCCCACTGCCCGCTTTTCCAGCGCCGGTTACCAGCAGTCGTTCCTGTCCCTGCAGCGGAATGGTGTGTCCGCAGATTGTCAGTTCCTGATCGGAAACCTGGATGGCCTGGGAAACCAGCGTTTCGGAATTGACGGCCTTGACTCCGGCTTTCCAGATCTGAACAGCACGCTGAGCAGCTGACGATGTCGGGGACATCAATACCTCGCATAATAGAGAAAAGCTGACCGGCTGATTGTCAGATTACTTTTCGTATCTCCGTGATTTTACACAGAAAGAAATAACAGTGAGGTCTCTGGTCGAGCCGGGAAATCGCGGAAGCGAATAATATGTTTCAGGGATCAGCCTGATCCGAATCCGCATTGTCCACAGTTGTATTTAACGAACGTGCCAGCTCTTTTGCAAGCACGCGTCCCTGTACTTCTGCAGGAGGCACGCCTTCTTCTGTCAGTTTTTTCCGGTCCAGTTCATCCTCCTGGTCATACCAGAGAGGATCCACTTTGGCCTGAGTGATTTCAGAAACCTTCCAGACACCGGTCTGACTTTTGACAAGATGGATGTCCGGTTTGATTGCATAGCCGTTTTTCTGAATCTGCACACGGACCTGTGCTGTAGAAGCGGTCAATTTGACATCGAGAACACGGCATTCCAGAGGCTGCGAATCGTCTTGAGACTTCAGATTCAACTTCTTCGCCAGATCCGCTTTTTCAGGTGTAAGCAGAGCGCGAATCTGTGATTCATTCCCTGTTTCCAGAGCGTCCACAAACTCAAGCGCAATCTGCTTCACCCGATAATGCTCATAAAATCGTTGTGCGCCAATTACGACCAGGTAGAGACCAGCCGCAACGAGTACACCAATCAGAAACTTCTGCGAGAGCGGTTTATCAGCCATCAGGCGCCCGGGCGGAGATGACTGTATGCTGCCAGGATGGCATAGAGATCAGAGGGAATCTTTACTTCGTCTTCTGAAAAATCAGAGATCCAGGTACGACGATAGTAAACTGCTTCTGCCAGGGCATCTGCAATTTCCCCAAATCGAACATTGACCAGACTGTCTTTCTGTTCGAGCGTTTCTTCTTCACCTGTAAAAATTCGAAGCCGATGTTGCATGGAAAGGATCCTTCCTATATCGAACTCAATGAATTCCGGACCGGCTGAATCCACAGCCAGGCAGAGGCAATTCTCTGCAAACCAGTATCATTTTGAATGAGCTGAACAAAACAGGAGACGGGAATTTACTCCAGCCTCACTTTAATTATCGGCTTAATCAATTTAGCATCTTGACCGAAAACTTCAGTTTTTTTCGATTTTATCGGCTGTAAGGTCGCCCTATTCTCACCACTTTGAAATCAACGATGTAAGAATTACCAGTCGATCGGCGTAATCCGCGCATTGAGGAGACGCAGAGAAATATCAAACAGCAATCTTTGCCGCCTGAATCGGAGGTAGATTACCCGTCGCATCAGAAATGTGAGGACTGCAGCCCGAGTAAAGCCGGGAGTTCATACATTGAGCGAAACGTTTTGGCTCCGAATGATTCCAGTTCGACCGGTGAACTATGATCGGCATAACCGAGTACCGGGATCCCTGCCGCGACTGCCGCCTGCACTCCGAGTTTGCTGTCTTCAATGACCACACACTCGCTCGGATGTACTCCCATCTGGTCAGCCGCAAACAGATACAGATCGGGTTCCGGTTTCCAGACTCCTACCGTATAGGCTGAATAAATGCGGCCTTCAAAGTAACGGGACAGATCAGTGATTTTCAAAGTGAGCGCCATCTTTTCTTCTGGCCCATTCGAAGCAACACACTTGGTAACGGGAATCGCTTCCAGAGCTTCGCGAACTCCCTGAATGGCCTGCAGCTCTTTTTCGAATACTTTTGCCATCTGGGCCCGAACCTGATTGGCAAAATCTGCCGGTAACTTCGCATCCATCTGATCTTCGACAACGGCCAGACAGTCGGCCAGCTTCCCCCCTTTGAACTGCTGAACCGCCTGTTCGGGAGAAAGCGGAAAGCCGATCTCTGTAATCATCTCGGCCAGGACGCGATTCCCCAGCGTTTCGCTGTCGACCAGCACCCCATCACAATCGAAGATCACCGCTTTATATTTCATGCCGCCTGCTGACTCGTTTCTTGATTTGCTATGACTCAGGTAGTTCGATATAAATCCCGTCCTCTTCCTCAAAGACGGAATAGGTGGGGTGGCACAGGCGTTCATTCAGACAGTGTTTACCCGTAGTGACATCAAACTGCCAGCCATGCCAGGGACACGTGACAACGTTGCCCGTGAGTGTCCCTTCTCCCAGAGGTCCGCCTGCATGCGGACAGACACCATCCATTGCATAATACGCACCATCCACATGATACAGGGCTATAATCCGATCTTCCGCAACAAACTCACCTGCCTGCCCTTCCGGAACTGCGGTGAGATCGGCGATCCGTATTTTTTTGCCCATGACTGTCTCCAGGTCGGCTGTCTGTTTCAGGTGCGCTGTTCATGGTCTCATCATGAACGGGCAGTCGCCGGTTCTGTCAGATGACCTCTGATTGCGTTTGTAGTGGAGATCAGCGTCTGAATCAATTCAGGCTGCCTTTTTTTCCTGAATCGTTTCTGCCTGACGTTTCTTTTTCGCACGGACACGCGGTTCGCTTTTCCAGCGCCGGTGAACCCAGAAATACTGTTCGGGAGATTTCCGCACTGCTTTTTCCAGGGCCGTCGTAAACTGCTGGGTGATTTCTCCTACCGGATCAGCAGTCACACACTGCGTTGAATCGATCAGTTGCTCGCAACCCATTTCGAATTTGACCCACTGATTGTTTTCAAAATCATCGGGCAATCGACGGGCATAGCCCACACAGATATAGGCTCGATATTCCAGAGCCAGCAGCGCAATCGATTTGAAGGTCGAAGCAGGCTTGCCAAAGAAGTCAACGAACAATCCTCGTTTGCCTGCGTCCTGATCGCCAAGCAACGCCAGATGTCCGCGGCGTTCAATCGTGGCAATCATATCGTCGTAACCACCTTTCTTGGCCATCGCACGATGCCCGGTATGCTGGCGGAATTTTTCGAACCATTCGTTCAGGAAGGGATTATCCAGTTCCCGGGCGACCACTCCCATGGGAAAGCCAAACAGCCCGAAGACAGAAACCGCAACCTCCCAGTTACCGTAATGGCCGCTTAACAGAATCACCGGTCTGCCGGAACAGAGTGCGGTAATCAGTTCCGGCGGATAATCGAAGTCCAGTACATCAAAGATATTTCCCCGATGCAGTTTGCGGGGCAGCTGGATGATTTCCACCACCATGCGAAACAGATGCGTCCACATCTGATAGATGGTCTGGTCGATTTCCTGTTCAGAAAGTTCTTCACCAAAGGCGGTCCGCAGGTTTTCTGCAGCCACATGATAACGAGTCAGCTTGCGGGGCAGACAGCGATGGATCACAAACGCCATTCCTTTGGCCAGTTTCACCGATTCTCGCAACGGTAATGATCTGACGACACAAACCAGCGTGCGGAAAATCAGATATTCCAGTCGGTATCGTGCCATGCGCCAATCGATCATATGATCGTTCCCCCAAACTTCCCTGCTGTGATTGCCTGCTTCTTCCTGAAAATCAGACGGGATCGAATTCAACTGAACCCCAGAGCATGCCTCACCTTAGCTATTGGAGCCAACGATCGGAAATTAAACGGACTGCTTCGGGATTCAGGCACAAAGTCGTAAAAGTGTCTTCGGAATCGTGTTTTTCGTCAAGCCCCATATTGAACCCCGTCTCTCCCAACTGAAATTCAGTTGATTTCTGTGAAAACCGATCGAGACCAATTTTTTTCGCTCGGAATTGAACTGCTGACTGAGTATATTGATAAAGAGAGATAGATGTATTCAATTCAATACCTTTTCGGTTTCTTTTCGTGATGTCTATGGCTAATCGATCTTCATCCGCATTTCGTCTGCTGCTGACTGCCCTTGCCGTCTGCGCCGTGAATCTGATGTCGCTCGATTCTGCTCAAGCGACCTGTGGAGATTATCTGTCGCATACAGGTCAAAATGAGACTTCACATTATGATCTGCTCTCAGATCCGGCACAGCCGCCACCCGCCCGGCCCTGCTCGGGCCCAGGTTGCGAGAAGCAGCATCCCGATCCTGCTCCAGAAACCCCGATACTGGTGACCACCGTTTTCAAGGCAGCCTGCACGGGAGGATGGGAATCAGTGACATCCCCCCAACGGCAAAAGAGTCTCGTCAACTCCTCTCACTTACTCAGTTCCTCTGCGTATCAATCACGCATTGATCGTCCTCCTGAACAGCGTGGCTTCTGAAACATTGGATACAGGGACATTGTCTCTGTTGTCTCATGAAACCTGTCTGCGCAATCCATTTCCTATTCTGGATTCGCCTGCGCTCTGCTGAGCGTTGTGAAAGAAACGGCAGGTTTTGCAACAGCCATTTAGTGCAGGATTTCTTGTCGTTATGACTACCATCGATTCTTCCATGACGGAAGCAAAGCCACGTCGTATCGTCCGCAAAGCCATCGGACCGAAATTACGTAAAGTTCTCTATCTACTCTTCTTCATGGTGGCACTGCTGGGCGCCAATTCAATCTATCTGGTCAGCATCACCGTCTATGACTGGTTAAGTGGTGAGACTCTGGAAAACTGGTTCTACCAGTACATGTTTCTCGCGCATCTGATTCTGGGCCTGCTGCTACTGGCTCCCTTTATCATGTTTGGCATCGTACACATTTATAACACAAAGAACCGCCTGAACCGTCGTGCCGTGCGGGTGGGTTATGGACTCTTCTTTATTTCCTGCCTGGTACTGGTTTCCGGAATCTTATTATTACGCATCGGTTCATTCGACATGAAAAATCCCACCGCGCGATCTGTCACCTACTGGTGTCACGTGATAGCGCCGGTGTTTGCCCTCTGGATGTACTGGCTGCATCGCCTGGTCGGCCCCAAGATCAAGTGGAAAGGAGGACTCGCTTACCTGGGTGTCATCACTGCCATGGTGGTTGGCATGCTGATGTTCCATTCTTCCGATCCCCGCAAATGGAATGTGGTCGGCCCCAAATCAGGCGAGAAATACTTCTTTCCCTCCCTCTCCCGGACTTCGACAGGCGACTTCATTCCCGCAGAAGCGTTGATGATGGATGACTACTGTCAGAAGTGCCATCCCGATACGCACGCCGACTGGAAAAACAGCGTTCATCATTTCAGTTCATTTAATAATCCCGCCTACCTCGCGTCTGTAAGAGAAACCCGTAAAGTCTCCTTTGAACGGGATGGAAACCTGCAGGCCTCCCGGTTCTGCGCCGGCTGCCACGACCCGGTCCCCTTCTTCAGCGGTGCCTTTGATGATCCCAACTTTGATGATATCAACCACATCACCTCGCAGGCGGGAATCACCTGCACGACCTGCCATGCCATTACGCATGTCAACAGCGTGCGTGGCAACAGTGACTATACCATTGAAGAACCCATCCACTATCCGTTTGCCTACAGCGACAATACGTTTCTGCAATGGGTCAATAATCAGCTGGTGAAAGCCAAGCCGGCATTTCATAAAAAAACGTTCCTGAAAGATCTTCACAAATCAACTGAATTCTGTGGGACCTGCCACAAAGTGCATCTGCCCGAAGAACTGAATCAGTATAAGTTCCTCCGCGGGCAGAACCATTACGATTCCTTTCTGTTGAGCGGCGTGTCCGGTCATGGGGCGCGGAGTTTTTACTATCCTCCCCAGGCACAGGAGAACTGCAACAAGTGCCACATGCCTGCCAAGCCTTCGAACGACTTCGGTGCTCGGCACTTCTATGATTCGAAGGAACCCAGTGTTCACAATCACCTGTTCCCCGCTGCGAATACCGGCATCGCCGCGTTACGCAATGATCCGGAAACAGTCGCCGTTCATCAGGCATTTCTCAAAGATAACCTCCGCGTGGATTTCTTCGGCATTCGTGAAGAGGCCAGTATTGAAGGAAAACTGATCGCGCCCTTGCGACCGGCAGTCCCCACTCTGAAGCCCGGCAACAAATACCTGCTGGAAACAGTACTCCGCACTCTGAAGGTCGGACATCACTTCACACAGGGAACAGCCGACTCGAACGAGATCTGGCTGGACGTGACGGTCAGAAGTGGTGACCGGATCATTGGACGCAGCGGTTCACGCGAAGCTGACGGAACGGTTGATCCCTGGTCGCATTTCGTAAATGCGTTTGTGATTGACCGCGATGGAAATCGGATTTCGCGACGTAACGCGCAGGACATTTTCATGGCACTCTATAACAACCAGATGCCACCTGGAGCCGGACAGACCATTCACTATGAATTGAATCTGCCCGATGACCTGACGGCCCCGGTAACAGTCGAAGCCAAACTGCAGTATCGAAAATTTGATACACACTACATGCAGTTTGTCGCCTCGGCACTGGAAGCCAAAGGGCAGGAGCTGTCCTGGAAGGAAAAAGGCGTTCCCTATGTGAATACCCTGCCCATCACAACGATTGCCTCGGATACCATCACGTTTCCGATCGAAGGGGTCACTGCAGAAGTGGAAAACAAGAAGGTCGAAATTCCCGTCTGGCAGCGCTGGAACGATTATGGCATCGGCCTGTTTCTAAAAGGCAAGGCGGAGTTGCGGCAGGCAGCTGAAGCTTTTGAGCAGGTTGATCAACTGAACCGCTATGATGGTTCGTTAAACCTGGCGCGGGTGTACTTCACGGAAGGACGCCTGGAAGACGCTGTCAACGCCCTGAAAAGAACGGCGTCATTCAGCGATCCTCCCGCTCCGCCCTGGACCCTGGCCTGGTTGAGCGGCAAAGTCAATCAGCAGCAGGGACACCTGGAAGAGGCAGAGAAAAACTTCCGCAGTGTCCTGGAAGATCAGACGGAAGAACGTACCCGCCGTGGATTTGATTTCAGTAAAGACTACGTGGTCATCAATGACCTCGGGCAAAACCTGTTTGATCAGGCCAAGCGGTTCCGCACCGAAGAAAACCGGGAGCAGCGCGATCAACTGCTCAATCAGGCGGTCGAACAGTTCCAGAAAACGCTGGTCCTGGATCCGGAGAATGTCACTGCCCACTATGGCCTTTCGCTGGTTTATGATCAGCTGGAGAAACCGGATCTGTCAGATCAACACCGGAAGCTGCACCAGAAATATAAGGTCGATGATACTGCCCGGGGGTTCTCTGAACGGAAAGCACGCGAAAAATATCCCGCTGCCAATCATGCAGCAGAGCAACCTGTGATCTATTCATTAAACCGTACGGTCAAACCATAAACTTATCAGTCCTCCCCGCTGCATTGCTGCAGAGAGGACTGAATTCAGATAACTGAAAGTGAAATTCATGTCAGATTTCAACCCTGATGATTTGGGTCCCGAGCTGGAAATTGAAACCGAACAGAATGATGAATCCATCGGACGTGCGTTCTGGTATTCCTTCTCGGCATTTCTGATCCTTGCCGTTTGTGGCGGAAGCATCTATGCCTGGAAGCAGATGCAGCAGCCGGAAGAAATCGTCAGGGAGACTCCCCTGAGCCTGCCCGCTGAGCGAAAGGTGGAAGAGATCACACTCCCCAAGATCCCGTTCACAGACATCACGGAAGAGGCCGGCATCCGTTTTATTCACAATAACGGTGCCGCTGGTGAAAAACTGTTACCGGAAACCATGGGCGGCGGTGCTGCATTTTTTGATTACGACAACGATGGCGACCAGGATTTACTGCTGATCGGATCTCAGAACTGGCCATGGAACCAGGCTGCAGAACAGAATAAGTCCGTCTCGTCGCTGGCATTGTACCAGAATGACGGTTCGGGAAAATTCCAGGTTGTCACAGAGCGCATGGGGCTAAACCTGTCACTGTATGGCATGGGTGTCGCCTGTGGAGACTATGATAATGATGGTCTGATTGATCTCTATATTTCGTCACTGGGCAGTAACCGGCTGTTGAAAAATGAAGGAACCCGATTCAAAGATGTGACCGCGCAGGCGGGAGTCGGCGGGCCAGATCATCTCTGGAGCACCAGTTGTGGCTGGTTCGATTATGATCGGGACGGCGACCTCGACCTGCTCGTCTGCAATTATGTTGACTGGACCCCCGCTTATGATCGCGCACAGAATTTTACGCTCAAAGGAGGCATCCGCGCATATGGTCGTCCCCAGAACTTTAACGGCGTCAATCCACTGCTCTATCAGAATCAGGGGAACGGAACATTCAAGGACATGACCGAACAGGCAGGACTCAAAGTCTTCTCGCCAGGCACCGGTGTCCCCCTGGCGAAATCGCTGGGGCTGAACTTCTATGATTTTGATGAAGATGGATATCTCGACATTTTCATTACCAATGATACCGTGCAGAATCTGTTGTTCCGTAATCAACAGAATGGAACATTCAGTGAAATCGCGGCACGCTCCGGAGTCGCTTTTGACATGGATGGAAATGCCCGCGGTGCCATGGGGATCGACATCGCCACGTTCCGGAACGATGACACACTGGGGATTGCCATTGGAAATTTTGCCAATGAAATGACAGCCCTGTATACTTCTCCCGGAAAAGAGATGCAGTTCATCGACGAGGCGATTTCAAACGGACTGGGTCCCCAGACACGACAGGCGTTGACCTTTGGGGTCTTCTTCTTTGATGCAGATCTGGACGGGCGCCTGGATCTGTTTTCAGCAAACGGACACCTGGAGGAAGACATCAATATCGTGCAGGCACGACAGCATTACGAACAGCCGCCTCAACTCTTCTGGAACTGTGGTCCGCAGTATGCCACCGAGTTTGTCCCCCTGGATGAATCTCGGGTAGGACAGGATTTCGTAAAGCCACTGGTAGGACGCGGCGCCACGTTTGCCGACATCGATGGCGACGGCGATCTGGATCTGATCATCATGACAACTGGTAACAAACCACGCCTGTTGCGAAATGACCAGCAGACAGGACACCACTGGGTGCGTTTTCACCTGGTCAGCGAAGACACATCGAAAAAAGACCGTTCTGCTGCTTCACCCCGTGATGCGCTGGGAGCACATATTCAGATCACGACGGCGACCGGTAACCAAAGCCGGATGGTGATGCCGACCCGAAGTTATCTGGCGCAAACCGAGTTGCCCGTGACCTTTGGGCTGGGAAAAGATGAGGAAATCGAGTTGGTAACCGTCAACTGGCCTTCAGGAAAATCCACTTCCCTGAAAAACCTGAAACCCGATCAGCTGTATCGGATTTCAGAGCAAGCCGGGCTTGTTGAAAAATAGCAACATCACATCGCTGTTGAATATTCGCTATTTTCCTGACTTGACAGATTCTGGACAGTAAATCCTTGACATTTTCACATCAACTTTGTTTGATATATAAGGTGTCGAGGTGTGTCCGGATTGCTGGATTTCAAAATTGTCCTTGAATTTCAGAGCGTGAATCTGGCATAATACCCTCAGGTGGTTTGAAAACGATTCCTCCCCCCACTGGATTAATGTGATAGTATTACAAACATTACCAGAATCACCTGACATACAACTCGGGCCATATGATAAGAGAAGTACCGAGCCATCCGCCAGAAAAACTGGCTATATTCCAACCCGATAAGATTTAGCGCTCAAACCTGACTGCAAGTGTTAAGCCTCTGGCCCTTGAGAGCCACAAACCCGGACACAAACTATCCCCACAATCGAAAACGGAGATTTCACTATGAGCTTGAGACAATCACGCCGCGATTTTTTGCATGTTGGTTTTGCAGGTGGAATCGGTCTGACTCTGCCTGATTTCCTCCGTATGAAAAGTGCGCAGGCAGAAATTAAAAAATACGAATCCAAAGAAGGTACTGCGAAGTCAGTCATCTTCATTTATCTTCCCGGTGGGGCCGCCCATCAGGAAACCTTCGACCCGAAACCATATGCTCCGGTCGAGTACCGTGGTCCGATGGGTTCGATCGACACGAATGTGGCTGGTGTACGCTTCAATGAAAAGCTGGCGAAAACGGCCCAGATCATGGACAAACTGACCGTGTGCCGATCCATGTCTCACGGCGAAGCGGCTCACGAACGGGGAACACATAACATGTTCACCGGCTATCGTCCCAGCCCTGCTTTACAGTTCCCCAGTATGGGAAGTGTTGTAACTCATGAATTTGCGCCTAAAAACAGCATGCCACAATATGTCTGTATCCCCAATCAACCCAACGAGTTTGCAGGGACCGGCTATCTGAGTTCTTCCTACGCTCCCTTCAGTGTCGGTGCAGACCCGGCTTCCAACGGATTCAAGGTTCGTGACCTGAACCTGCCTGGCGGCGTTGATACCAACCGGTTTACACGACGACGCTCTCTGCTGAGTGCCGTCAACGAGCACTTCGTTTCAAAGGAAAAAGCGGATTCACTGGACGCCGTCGATACCTTCTACAAACAGGCCTATGATATGGTCTCTTCCAAAGCATCACAGGAAGCCTTTGACCTGGACAAGGAAGATGCCAAGGTCAGAGACGCTTACGGACGCAATCAGGCAGGTGCCCGCATGCTGCTGTCCCGTCGTCTGGTAGAAGCGGGTGCACGTTTCGTTACCATGACTTATGGAGGCTGGGACATGCATGACCGGATTCAGACCGGGATCGAACGGAACCTTCCTTCCTTCGACCAGGCCTTTTCAACGTTAATTACAGACCTCTATGACCGTGGATTGCTCGACAGCACCCTGGTTTGCGTCTGTAGTGAATTCGGACGTACTCCCAAAATCAACGGAACTGCCGGCCGCGACCACTGGCCGAAAGTTTTCAGTGTTGTGATGGCCGGTGGTGGAATCAAAGGCGGAAACGTCTACGGTTCATCGGATGCCATCGCCAGTGAACCCGAAGATAACCCGCTGTCTGTAATGGACTGGGCAACCACCATTTATCACTGCATGGGTATTGTTGCTGATAAAGAACTGATGGCTCCCGGCGATCGTCCGATTGAAATCGTCGATGGCGGTAAGGTCGTCAAAGACCTGCTGGTTTAAAGCCCATCAGGCAAATCGATATTGAATTGAATAAGAACCGTTAGCATGGGGGCACCTGTTCCCGTGCTGACATTCTTATTCAGACGGAAATAAAACTGATTCTCGAACATCAACATTCCAAGGGGGGAACCGTGATGCTGCAGAAGTACAAGTCTGTTTGCACCGGAATATTGACTATCGCACTGGGCTTACTGCTGGCTGCTCCAGCAGAGGCTGCTGACCCGGGTCTGAACTATGTTCGTCCACGAGGCGGGCAACGGGGAACCGAAGTCAGTCTGACTTTCATTGGAGCCCGACTTTCTGACGCAGTCGAAATTCTGTCCTACAAAAAAGGCTTTGAATTCAAGGACATCAAAGCAGATCCTAAAAACGCAAACGTCTGTACTGCAGTCGTCAAAATTGCCCCCGACTGTGCTCTCGGCGAACACACATTCCAGGTTCGCACAAAAAGCGGTGTCTCTGACTACAAAACATTCTGGGTCGGCCAGTTTCCTGAAGTCGAAGAAAAAGAACCCAACAGTGAATTCGATACGCCCCAGGCAATCGAACTGAATCATACCGTCACCGGGATCGTTCAGAACGAAGATGTGGACCACTATGTGGTTACCGCTAAAAAAGGTCAGAGGATCTCGGCAGAAATTGAAGGGATCCGCCTGGCAACGACTTTGTTCGATCCGTACATCGCCATTCTGGATGAAAAACGTTTCGAATTGAAAGCTGAAGACGACCTGCCCCTGCTGCGAAATGACGCAGCCATTTCCGTCGTTGCTCCTGAAGACGGGAAATATACGATTCTCGTCCGTGACAGTTCGTATGGCGGCAACGGCGCTGCCTTCTACCGACTGCATGTGGGCACCTATCCACGTCCCACAGCCGTTTATCCAGCCGGGGGTCAACTGGGAACCAAGCAGCAGGTTACTTTCAAAGGCAATACCATCGATAATCTGGTTCAGGAATTCCAGCTCCCCGACAAACCGGATGCCGAATTCGAACTCTTTGCATCCGACGCAGGTGGCAGTGCACCTTCCGGAAACGTCTTTCGTCTGTTCCCCCATGGTAACTCGATGGAGCAGGAACCCAACAACGATCTCAAGACGGCTTCCGCAGCAGCCTTACCCAATGCATTCAACGGGATTATTGAAAAAGAAGGCGACATCGACTTCTTCAAGTTCCAGGCGAAAAAAGACCAGACCCTGGAAATTGAATGCTATGCACGTCGCATTCGTTCGCCGCTGGATCCCGTCGTGAACCTGTACAATGAAAAATCACAGCGTCTTGGCGGCAATGATGATTCCCGCGGACCGGACAGCTACTTCCGCTACAAGTTCCCCGCTGATGGGGAGTACTTTATCTCCATCACAGATCACCTCTCGCGTGGAGGGGAAGATTTTGTCTACCGCATTGAAATGCTGCCCGTCTCACCGGCCCTGGAACTCGGGATTCCCCGCAATGCCCGCTATTCGCAGGAACGGCAGACTATTGTGGTGGCACGCGGCAATCGTTTTGCAGCCGTTATCAGTGCCCAGCGCACGAATTTTGGGGGCGAGATTGCCCTCGATACATCGAACTTCCCCAAGGGAGCCAGCGTGGTTGCTGAGCCAATGGCTGCGAACCTGACCACAATGCCCGTTGTCTTCGAAGCCGCCGCCGATGCCCCCATCGAAGGTGAACTGATCGAACTGACGGGACGTCATGTTGATCCCAAACAGAATATTTCCGGAGTGTTCACAAACCGGGCTGATCTGGTGCGTGTGCGTAACAACCAGCTGCTGTGGATGAAAGATGTGGCGCAAATTCCTGTCGCAGTGGTGGAAGAGCTCCCCTTTAAACTGGATATCGTCGAGCCCAAAGCACCGCTGACTCGAAACGGCTCCATGCAGCTGAAAGTCGTAGCAACCCGCAAAGAAGGTTTTGACGAACCCATTACTCTGCAGTTCCCCTTCCGTCCACCAGGAGTTGGTGCTTCCAGTCGGGTCACGATTCCCAAGGGACAGAACGAAGTCTTCTACCCGATCAATGCCAATGGCAATGCGGAAATGAAAAAATGGAAGATCTTTGTCATCGGTTCTGCCAACGTGGGAGGCAACGCCTGGGTTTCATCTCAGTTGGCTCCCTTGGAAGTGACTGATTCTTTTGTCGACCTCGATCTGGCACGAACTGCCGTGGAACAGGGACAAGACACAGAGATTATCTGCAAAGTGAATATGAAGAACCCCTTTGAAGGGGATGCCAAGATCAAACTGGTCGGTCTGCCTCCAAAAGTGACGACCGAAGATATTACTTTCAATAAAGAGAGCAAAGAGTTGATCTTCAAAGTCAAAACCGATCCGGCTTCTCCACAGGGACGACACAAGAGCCTGTTCTGTCAGGTAGAGATCCCGATCAACGGGGAAACCGTGGTGCATACGACCGGCAGCACCGAATTACGAATTGATAAACCGGCCCCTCCCAAGAAAGATGAGCCGGCCAAGCCTGATACGGTTGCCAAAAAAGAAGAGCCAAAAAAAGAAGCTCCCAAACGGCTGACCAGACTGGAACAACTCAGACTGGAAGCACAGAAGCGACTCGAATCTGGCTCTAACTAATAAATCAAACTGGATGGAAATCGCGCAGTTTCAAACTACTTTCTCTGTTTATTATTACCTTCATCAACGGGATTTTGTTGACGAATAAAGGTTTTCAATTATGTGGCGTCATCGACTATTAACAGGCAGTCTTCTCTCTCTGGTTATCTTTGCCAGCGGACTCTCTCTCTCTGCAGCAGATGAGAAAACGCCGGCTAAACCCGAACCAGCCAAGCCGGCTCCAGAAAAACCGGCTGAAACCAAACCTGCTGAAACTAAACCTGCTGAAGCCAAACCAGCCGAGACAAAACCGGTTGCAGCACCGATGCCTGCCCCGAAGCCTGCGGAAACCAAACCCGCAGAAACCAAACCCGCTCCGCCAAAACCCGCTCCGCCAAAACCAGCTGAGACGAAGCCTGCAACACCAGCCCCCGCCAAGCCAGCGGAAACCAAGCCGGCGGCACCTGTTAAACCAGCCCCCAAAATGGTCAAGCTGAATGTGTATCCCACGGAAATCCAACTCACAACCAGCCGGGACCGCCAATCGCTGATTGGCCAGGCAGTCTTCGATAACGGTTTGACCCAGGATGTGACCAGTCAGTTACAGTTAAAAGCGGCCCAGCCTGGAATCGTACGCTTCGACAAAAACATGGTCTATCCGGAAAATGACGGGGAAACCGATGTCATCGCCAGCTTTGGCGGAACTGATGTGAAACTGCATTCCAAAGTCGTAAAAGGTAAAGTTGATCGTCCGATCAGCTTCAATCTGGACGTGATGCCGACGTTCATGCGTGCCGGCTGTAACACCGGTAGTTGTCACGGTGCTGCCCGTGGTAAAGACGGTTTTCGTCTCTCACTATTCGGCTTTGATCCGAAAGGTGACTACGACCGCCTGACGCGGGAACTAAGTGGTCGTCGTATCAATCTGAGTCTGCCTCACGAAAGCCTGTTACTCGAAAAAGCAACCGGTGCAGTCCCCCATACGGGTGGAAAACTGTATGAAAAAGATTCCGAGCACTATAACGCAACACTTCGCTGGCTGCAGGCAGGCGCTCCCTATGATGCCGGCGAAATTCCCACCGTCACAAAAGTGGAAATCTATCCTGAAGGTGGCGTCCTGGATGGTAAAGATACGACACAGCAGGTTTCTGTCCTGGCATACTACTCGGATGGAACCACCCGCGATGTGACCTCGCTGGCATTTTTCTCATCCAACAACGATAACTCGGCCACAATTACCAAAGACGGCCTCATCACCGCAAACAATCGTGGTGAAGCCTTCATCATGGCCCGCTTCGATACTCACACCGTGGGATCCCATTTTGTGGTACTTCCCAAAGGCCTGGATTTCGAATGGCCCAGCGTCCCAGAATACAACTATGTAGATACTTTAATCCATAACAAGCTCAAGAAGTTACGTGTTGTTCCTTCCGAGGTCTGCTCCGATGCAGAATTCCTGCGTCGTGCCAGCCTGGATATCTGTGGTGTCATGCCCACAATTGAAGAGTTCAATGCCTTCGTCGCCGATAAAGACCCAAAAAAACGGGATAAACTGGTGGATCAGTTGCTCAACCGCAAAGAATTTGTGGAAATGTGGGTGATGAAATGGTCCGAGTTACTGCAGATCCGGACTGTCAACAATCAAATCAGCTATAAATCAGCCCTGCTGTATTATAACTGGCTGCAGGAACGCATCGCGACCAACGTGCCGATCGACAAGATGGTTCAGGAACTGCTGGGTTCGACCGGCGGTACCTTTGCCAACGCGGCAACCAACTATTATGAAAACGAACGGGACACCCTCAAAGTATCTGAAAACGTGGCCCAGGTCTTTATGGGCATGCGGATTCAGTGTGCCCAATGCCATAACCATCCCTTTGACCGCTGGACGATGGATGATTATTACAGCTTTGCTGCCTTCTTTTCACAGATTGGTCGCAAAGGGAGTGAAGACCCGCGTGAATCTATCATCTACAACCGTGGCAGTGGTGAAGTCCGTCACGCAGTGGATAACCGGGTGATGCAGCCCAAGTTCCTGGGTGGTGTTCGACCAGATACTAAAGGCAAAGACCGCCGCGTCGTGCTGTCCAACTGGCTGGCCTCTGATGAGAATCCTTACTTTGCAACGAACCTCAGTAACATTGTCTGGGCGCACTTCTTCGGCAAGGGAATTATCAATGAGGTGGATGACGTTCGAGTCAGTAATCCACCGGTCAATCCGGAACTGCTGGATGAACTCGCAAAACGGTTTACGGAATACAATTATGACTTCAAAAAGCTGGTCCGCGATATCTGCACCTCGCGGACTTATCAGCTGTCAACACAGACGAATCCTTCGAATGAGCGTGATCTGACCAACTTCTCACATGCACAACCTCGTCGTCTGCGGGCGGAGATTCTGCTGGACTGTATCTCACAGGTCACCAGTGCTCCCAATAAATTCCGCGGATTGCCACTGGGGGCACGTGCTGTTCAGATCGCTGACGGGAATACTTCCAACTACTTCCTGACGACCTTCGGTCGCGCAAAACGCGACACGGTCTGCTCCTGCGAAGTCCGCATGGAACCCAGCCTGTCACAGGCCCTGCACCTGTTGAATGGTGATACCGTCAACCAGAAAATCGTCCAGGGTAAATTTGTGGAATCACGACTGAAGGCAGGTAAGAAACCACTGGAAATCATCGATGAGATGTATATCACCTGCCTGAGTCGAAAACCGACGGATAAAGAATATTCCTCGCTCGTCCAAGTGCTGGATGAAAATAAGAAGGACGAAACCAATACTTTGAACGACGTGTTCTGGTCTCTGTTGAACTCCCGCGAATTCATCTTCAATCACTAATATTTAATCGATTGTACTAACACCGGAGTCTGCTGCGGCGGTCTCCCGACATGATATGGTTACGATAATGAAATATTTAATTTCTACTGATTGGCAAAAGCTTACCAGAGGCACACTGCTTGCTGTCGGCATGGTTTCGATCGCTCTGTTTTCGACTCCCGTTGTTGCGGAAGAGAAAAAAGAGGATGACAAAAAGAAACCGAAGATCACGTACGATGAACACATCAAACCGATCTTTCGTGCCAAATGTTTTGCCTGCCACAATACAGATAAAAAAGCTTCTGGCCTGGATCTGACGAACTACACAGGTTTGATGCAGGGCGGCGCTGCAGGGGAATCTGTGTCACCCGGTGATGCGGAAGGCAGTTACCTGTATATGCTGGTCACGCATGAATCAGAACCTTTCATGCCACCGAAATCAGACAAGCTGCCTGCCAATGAACTTGCCCTCATCCAGGAGTGGATCAGCGGTGGTGCACCTGAGAATGCCGGCAGTAAAGTCACCATCAAAAAACCGAAATTCGATTTTTCTCTGAAAGGGGCCTCTACCGGTAAACCGGAGGGACCACCGCCGATGCCTCCCCGCTTGAGCCTGGAACCCATCGTCCATACCAGTCTCTCCACAACAGTTACCGCCCTGGCAACCAATCCCTGGTCGCCTCTGGCTGCTGTCGCCGGCCAGAAACAGGTACTTCTCTACAATACAAAGACCCTGGAACTACTGGGGGTACTCCCCTTTCCGGAAGGTGTCCCGCATGTTCTGAAATTCAGCCGTAACGGCAGCCTGCTGTTGGCCGGTGGTGGCCATGCTGCTGCCAGCGGACGCGTTGTGGTCTGGGATGTAAAAACCGGCAAACGATTGTTCGAAGTCGGTGACGAACTGGATACAGTTCTGTGTGCCGATATCAGTTCCGACCAGCGATTCATTGCATTGGGCAGTCCCAGTAAAGTAATCCGCGTCTATTCGACCAGTAACGGCGAACTCGCTTATGAAATTCGTAAACACACCGACTGGATGACTGCCCTGTCTTTCAGTCCCGATTCCGTTTTGCTTTGTTCCGGGGATCGGAATGGTGGTGCTTTTGTCTGGGAAGCCGCTTCAGGAAATGAATACCTGACGCTGAAAGGCCACAAAAGTGGTATCACGGGGATTACCTGGCGCAGCGATTCCAATCTGGTAGCAACCAGCAGCGAAGACCAGTCAGTGAAACTCTGGGAAGTCCAGAACGGGAACAACATCAAATCCTGGAATGCCCATGGCGGCGGGACATCCAGCGTCGAATTTGCACGCGATGGCCGCCTTGTCACCTGTGGTCGTGATCGGATCACCAAGGTCTGGGATCAGGCAGGTAAACAGTTGATTGCAGCTCCCGCATTTGGAGATATTGCAGTCAGTGTCTCGATCTGTGATGAAACCAATCGTGTGATTGCCAGCGACTGGACCGGCAAAGTGAAAGTCTGGAATGCCGCCGACGGAAAAGAAGTCGGTGAGCTCTCCGCGAATCCCGTACCACTGGCAGAACGCCTGACTGCGGCGACTGCCGGCGTACAGACCAGCCAGGCGAATCATCAGAAATTACTGGCTGCAGCCCAGGCAGATCAGGCAGCGGTCGCGAAAATCAACGCTGATATCGCAGCAACACAGAAACAGCAGACTGATCTGCAGAATAGTTTGAATGGTCTGAATGCAAATCTGGCGACTGCCCAGAAAGCACTGGCCGCTGCACAGGCAGGGGAAACCGGTTCTACAAACCAGATCAAAGCGATTGAAACTCCACTCGCTGCGATCAAAGAAGCCCACGCGAAAGCAGATGCCGTCAGTAAGCAGGTTGCAGGCGATACTGAGCTGGCAGAAGCCGCTGCCAAACTGAAAGCTGCCGTTGATAAACGCGAAGCCGCGAAAGCCGCAGAGCAGAAAACCCTGGCAGCCCATCAGGCCGCCGTCAAAGACAATCAGCAGAAGATTGCCCAATACACGCCTCAGATCAAGCAGACTACCGATGCACTCAATGCGGCCAAAGCCAAAGTCGCAGAACTTCAGAAGACACTGAAACCAGCGACCGATAAGGCAACAGCTTCACAAAATGCCGCCAATGCTGCTGCTGCAGCACTGGCAGCTGCTCAAAATGAAGCCAAACGCTGGCAGGCCGAAATTGAATTCTCCAAGCAATTCAATAATGCCCAGGCCAGTACTGCCAAATAAATAAAAATGTTACTTTTTCAAAGGCCCTTTGAGTACCTGCTTAAAGGGCCTTTTTTCATACCCAATAGACTGTGTCCAGTTTTACTGTAGCGTCTCCAGGGCCTTCCGAACCGGCTATAATCGATTGAAAGACACTATGGTTAAATGTAAAGCGTGCTAGAAGTTGCTCCTCGATTCTGTTAATTTATGGCTTAATTCAGACTCGACCATCATTCAGAAATGGAGCAGCATAAAATGGCGCAAAGCAATTCCCGGTTCGCAGTGATTGCTGCCCTGATCGGAAATGCCATCATCACGATCGTAAAGGGAGCGACATTTCTGATTACCGGTTCTGGCGCCATGTTGTCCGAAACCATTCACTCGGTGGCTGACTTTCTCAATCAGGTACTGTTGCTGATTGGCCTGGTCCGCGCTGACCAGGCACCTGATAAACGGTTTGAATACGGCTATGCCGGTGAGCGGTATGTCTGGGCTCTCATCTCAGCAGTCGGTATTTTCTTTCTGGGTTGTGGCGTGACCCTGTATCATGGCGTACAGTCCCTGTTCCATCCGCCGGAACTGGTCCTGGGAGAAATGAAATGGGCCATCGCGGCCCTGCTGTTCGCGCTGGTCATTGATGGCATCGTCTTTTTCCTGGCAATCAAAGGGGAATGGAAAAACGCAGCACGCGCAGGTCGACCGTTCCATCAATATCTCCGCAGGGAAGCCGACCCGGCTGCCGTCGCTGTGATTCTGGAAGATGGTGCCGCCTGCGTGGGTGTCGTCATCGCTTTGATTGCCATCCTGTTGACCCAGATGACCGGGCATCATTACTGGGATGCCATCGGGTCCATCGGTATTGGCTTGCTGTTGGGGGGCATCGCAGTCTGGTTAATCATTCGCAATCAGGAACTGCTGGTCGGGCCCAGTATTCCTCCCCAGGCTCGCGAACAGGTAGTCCGCATCCTGAAAAACAATCCACTCGTTGAAGATGTCATCGATCTCCGCTCACGCATTCTTTCGATTGATAATTATCGTATCAAAGCAGATCTCAGTTTTAATTCCAGTGAACTGTCCAAGCGCCTGAAGAAAAAAGCTCTGGCTGCTTACCCGGAAATCAAGAGCGAACAGGATTTCGAATTGTTTTGTCAGAACTATACAGAAGATGTTCTGAACATGCTGGCGGAAGAGATTGATAAAATTGAAGCAGAAATCCAGCGTCAGATTCCCGAGGCACAGCATCTTGATCTGGAAGCCAATTAGAGCCTCAAGCGAGCCGATCTCGGCCGATTTCATTTGAATTCGCAGCATTCAGCGGCCTGCTTAACTGTGATCATTCCGAAGTGCGTCTATAATAGGTACTGAGTTTTCTGACATTTACCGTACTTTACATCGAGTTATTTTGATATGTCTCAGCGTGTTGTCCTCGCGATGAGTGGTGGTGTGGACAGTTCCGCAGCCGCTCATTTATTACTGGAACAGGGTTATGAAGTCATCGGACTGTTCATGCGGTCCGGCGCCACAGAAGAAACGTCCTGCGCGATTGAAGACAAACACAGTTTACCCGTACTCAATATCAAATCGCATAAACAGGGTTGCTGCTCGGCCAGTGATGCCGCCGATGCCCGCCGTGTGGCTGACATGCTGGATATTCCCTTTCATGCCTTGAACTTCCAGGACGCTTTTGGACGCATCAAAGATTACTTCGCCGATGAATACCTGGCAGGCCGTACGCCGAATCCGTGCGTTATGTGCAACAACTGGCTCAAATTCGGCAAGCTTTGGGAATTTGCAGAACAGGTAGGCGCGTCCTATATTTCGACGGGCCACTATGCCCAGCTCACATCCCTGCCAGATGAATCCCAGCCAGCCCTGATTCGCGGGCTGGATCGATCCAAGGATCAGTCCTATGTCCTGTTTGGTATCAATCGGGGATTGCTGGATAAAATCATCTTTCCCGTGGGTGGCTTCGTCAAACCGGAAATCCGTGAGATGGCAGGGGAAGCCGGTCTGCGAACCGCCAATAAACCGGACAGCCAGGAAATCTGTTTCATTCCCGATAACGACTATTTTGGATTTCTGAATCGCTATCGTGGTCCGCAGGAAACCGCGGGTGAAATGGTCGATACCAGCGGCAATGTTGTAGGACATCATACCGGCTATGAAAATTACACGATCGGCCAGCGCAAGCGTCTGGGTGTGGCCTTTGGTACGCCCCGCTTTGTAATCAAAATCGAACCGGAAACAAATCGCGTGGTGATTGGAACCCGGGACGATCTGGCGCGCAACTCTCTGGAAGCCAATCGCTGCAACTGGTTGATTGATGATCCTGGCTCAGAAATTCGCTGCCAGGCCCAGATACGATATCAGCATAAGGAAGCAGATTGTCTGGTCGAAATACTCGATGAAGATCGCTTCCGTGTCACGTTTGATAATCCAGAATACGGCGTGGCCCCCGGTCAGGCTGTTGTACTGTATGATGACGACCGCGTCCTGGGCGGCGGCTGGATAATGTGAGCAACATCAGGCAGCAGCTTCCATTCGCTCCTGATTTTGTCGCTTCTTCTTGCGATTCCGCTGGGAATCTTCATCGTCATCCATGCTGACGGTATCGGTAGCTTCCTGGCGATTGGAGATCCAGGTCAACAGTGCCGGTAAAGTCACCAGTGAAACAAACAGGCAACAGGCAACCCCAATTACCAGAACCAGTCCTACACTGTAGAGCCCGCGATGCGTGGCGACCATCATGCTGCCAAAGCCGATCATGGACGTCAGGGATGTCATCACAATCGCATTGATTGTGCTGGGCGAAGTTTTATACGGCCCCTTTTTCATCCGGAAGTCATGCACTACGTGCACCCCGTCATCCACGCCAATCCCTAAGATCAGAGGCAGTACGATCAGGTTCGCAGGATTCAGATCAATCGAGGTCATTGCCAGAATTCCAAACATGACAATCCCCCCGACAATCGGTGGCAACATGGTAAGTAATGCGTGGCAGACACTGCTTCGATCTAAAACAAAGGATACGCCAATACTCATGACAAGAAACATGCCAATTGCTGCTTCGACGCTGATCGGTGTACCACGGTTAAACAGAATAAACCAGGTACAGACCGCCAGAATGATTGCCGGCACCAGCCCTAATACCGCATGACTGCGGCTTAAGTAATCGATCAACAAGACAATACAGATCACGGCTAAAGCATATATGGAGGCGGTCTTGTAACTCGACTTGATCTGCTGCGCTGCTTCGTAATTCTGTAAAGGCGTCCCTGTCACATCCGGGTCAACCGAACGAACCTCTTTCACAAATTCTTCCAGCGGTTCGATTTCCCAGATATGATTGCGGGGGTAGACCTGAATCAACCATTTGCCCTCTGCACTGACAAAGCGTGAAGTCAAAGAACGGGGAAGATCGGAAAAACGGACGGGAGTCGAATCCGAAGCGCCCCGCAAAGCCTGGAACTGTCCCAGCAGTGAGGCCGTCGTGCGATACTGGAATTCGTCCAGGAATCGTGACTGCTGCGTCAGAGTCATTGATTCAAAACGGTTGAGAAACTGATCGAGCATCCGGGCCGTCGCCTGGGCTGTCGGATGGTTGTAGCGGGATAACAGAACATAAAACTGTTCCAGCTTGCGCCCGATTGTGGAAGGATTCAGACGATTCACCTGCGGGACGTCGCTCGGTAAATGCGTTAACTGAGCCCGAAAGGACTGCACGAGCAGATTGGTTTCCTCTGAAGAATGAGCGGGAACCCGTGAGGCCAGTTCATCAACATGATGTACTGAAGGCAGGGCTTCAAATTTCTTACGTAACTCTCGCGCCTCTTCCGGGCTGTCAGCGACAGAGACCGCGAATAACAGAGAATTCTGGGCATCATTAAAGATGCGTTTCTGAATTTCTACTGATTCCAGTCCGGAGGCCTGCAGATTCAGCAGGTTGTAATCGTAGACCACTTTGGAACTCCAGCCGTCATCCGTCTTGTGCACCATCTGACTGGCACAGAAACCGACGATCGCCAGAGAGGCAATCGCAACGGATCGTGGAAACCGGACGATCATCTTCTGCAGCCATTTCCCCTGAAAGGGGGTCGGCATCTGTTTGACTTCTACGCCCTTGTCAGCCCGGGAAATCAATGCCGGAAGCACAACGAACGTAGCCAGTGCACACAGCAGGATTCCACCGCCGCCAATAAAACCCAGCTCCGCGATCCCCAGAAAGGGGGTCAGACCGGCACAGTAAAACGCCAGTGCTGTCGTTATCGCTGCAGTCACGATGCCCGTACCTACCGTCCGGGAGGTCTTTAACAGCGCGGGCTCTAGGTCTTCCCCCCGATGCCGCAATTCCACGTATCGCGCCAGATAATGAATGCCAAAATCGATACCCAGACCGATCAGGATGACGGCAAACGAGACAGAAAGAATATTCAGATGGCCGATGGTAAGAGTGGTGTAGCCGAAGGCCCAGGACATTCCGGCCGCCAGCATCAACATCGTCAGCAGTGGATGACGAAAACCGCGAAACCCAATGAACAGTAACAGGCCCACTCCAAAGCAGGATATGATCGAAGCATTGATCATATCCGCCTTCGACTTACGCATCTCATCATTTTCGAGGACCGGAATCCCGGTCAGGCTGATTTTGGCTTCCGGGTTCTCAGCGACCACTTCGCCAATAATGCCACGCATTTTTTCGATGGCTTTAGTGGCACCATCAAAGCCATCTTCCTGGTGCACGGGAAATACTTTCAGGAAACCCATCGTCCCGCTCTCATTGAGCAGGTAGATGACTTCACGCGAGCGTTCGCGCATGCGTTCGTTCACGGGAACAATCGAAGGCCAGGGAGACCGGAAATCGTTCTGATCCGCCAGAAAACGTGACATACTGCTGGAAAGGATGGCAGCATGCTGGAACAGGGGATCCAGGTATTGATCGGTGTCTTCACCACGATAACTGGCGGAGCGTGACTGAATCTGGTAACGCAGGCGATCGTAAAGCAGGTCAACCTGGGTCAGATCCCAGCGCCCATTACGGTAGATCGGCCCATATTCATCGAGCCGATTCAGACCGACCTGCAACTGACGAGGCGTTAAATATTGCAGCCCTTTAGAGGGTAAATCACCCGGGTTAATCTGGTACAACGGATTTTCGAACAGCTCCGGATGTTTTTCAATCCGGTGTCCCAGGGTTCGTAAGACATATTTGATCGATTCGGGAGAATCCGCTTCGACCACACACACCAGATCAGACGAACTGCCAAAGCTCTCCGTGTAGTTGATCCATTTCTTATGAAAGGCCGCCGTCGGGTCGATTAAATCAGCGCGATCCGTTTTGAATTCGAGCCGGAACACCGTCAGGAGCACACAGCCAATCGAGACGATCAGCGCAAAGGCCAGACAGAATTTGGAATGCGTGACCACAAACTGTGTCATCGCAGCCAAAGTCTCGCTGAGGAAAGATCGTTCCTGATTGTCGGGGGAGAGATTATCCACAGAACACTTCCGTGTGTTACTTAAGTCGACCTCTCGTTCGATCTAAACAACCGGGCAGAAGTGAAGGGATCGAGTCTATGAGAGCATTTCGCGTATTACGAACTTGTGATTTTACAGCAATCTCCGTATTGCCGGCAACATGAATCTTATCTGTATTAAAGGTGTAAGTCCATTAAAACCAAAACTTTAATACAGCGCTGATCGTATAACTATCTGAAATTTTTGGGGAGGAATCTCCCCCGATGACGTACGTAATGTGCCCGGTAACAGAAATTTCATCGGCAATCTGGTATCGCCGGGATCAACATTCTCAGAGAATCAGGCTGAACCTCCTTCAAATTTCTGGCAGATCAAGCATTCTCATAAAAAGACAAAAATTCTCTAACTCTATTGAAAACAGCACATTAGATTCTAATACCCAATAATCGGATGCCGGGGTATCGGCATTTTGCTGAATCCCACTTGACCCCAATTTCAATATTTCATAAAAAACCTGCCCCATCGCAATGCTCCGGCGGCCAGCCTTAGCTGTCAGTGATTGCACACTTCACATTTACTCCATCAAATACCCCCTCTCAAAGACTCTCTTTGTAGGACATGCTCATGTTAAAAAGCGTCATTCGTTCAATTCCCGTAGTGGGGATTACATGTTTTTCATTGGCTGCAGGTACTGCCCAGGCTCAGTGGCGGCCCTTTAACAACTGTAATTCCTGTGCACCACCGCCGGTCGTGCAGAACTGTTGTCCACAACCTGTGGTTCAGTGTCCGATTCCAGTGACCCAGACAACCTATCGTCAGGTTCCTGTCACCGAGTATCGCCCTGTCCAGCAGACTGTGATGAAACCAGTCGTTGAAACCAAATACGTCGATCAGCAGGTGACCGCCTATCGCCAGGTCATGGAGCCACGAACCGTCGATGTTCCCTGCACCACCTACCAGAATGTCACCGAGTGCCAACAGGTACAGAAGGACATGGGACGCTGGGTTACACAACGTCAGTGTGTTCCCCGTGTTGCTCCCTGCGAATACGATAACCGCGCCAACTTAATGGGCTGGATGAATCGTACCGGGTACTCCATGCGAATGGCATTCACACCACAGTACAAAACCACCCGTCACTACGTACCTAACGTTGTTACGCAGAACGTGCCGGTCACTCGACAGGTTGCCGTACAGCAGACCCGTCAGGTAACGTACAACGTCGCGAAAATGGTGCCTTACACCACAACACGTAAAGTTGCCGTTAATTCAACACGCTATGTCAAAACCACTGTGACTGCCATGAAACCGGTCACCGTGATGCGATCCATCCCCACCACCCGGACTGCTTATGTCTATCCTTCCAATGGTGGATTCGATGGAACAGCAACCGCGCTGCTGCCAACTCCTGAACCTTATATTTCAGCAGAAGCACCACAGCCCGTCCGTCAACGATCGGCTCTGAACAAGAAAAAGTACGACGATTCCTTTGATGCAAACGGGGAACAATACAAACGTGATCCTGCTTCCGATCCTCGTCGATCCAGCCTGGATGACGATTCGTCTTACCGACGCTCATCTTACGAAATTCCTCAGGAATCAACGGCTCCGACATTCCCCCCCACACGTCGTGCCGGTTATGAGCCTGATACAACAGAGCGACCACTGCCATCAATCGTTCGTGCCAGTGGCTGGACCCGCCGTGTTCCTCGTTCCGAACAGACAGCTCCGGTAACAGCGAACAGCGAGATTTCCGTAGCACAGCGAACACCATAACTCAAAGTTATAACATGAGCACTTTGAAGTGCATGGGCTCACTCGTCGAACCTCAGTTCGACGAGTGTTTTTTTTTGCGCGGTCCTGGATCGCATCATATTCAACTATAGCGTCTCTCGATCTAATATCCTCGGTTCAAAAGAGCCTGGAGACGCTACAGTAAAACTGGACACAGTCTATTTACCTTTCGGCTGATTTTCCTGCTGCTTTTCCAGCCGGGCCCATGTATCTCGCAGTGTTACCGTCCGGTTAAAAACCGGTTTTCCAGGAGTGGATTCGCGAGTATCGACACAGAAGTAGCCCAATCGTTCAAACTGGAATCGGCTTCCCGGCTCAGCTTCTTTCAGGCTGGGCTCCAGTTTGCATCCACTCAAAACCTGCAGGGACTCTGGATTCAGATTGCTTTTGTAATCGACATCTTCTGGGACATCTTCCGGATCAGGTGTGCTGAACAAGTGATCGTACAACCTGACCTCTGCATCCAGAGCGTGTGCTTCTGAGACCCAGTGCAGAGTTGCTTTGACTTTGCGACCATCGGGAGCATCTCCCCCTCTGGTTTCCGGATCGTATGTGCAATGCAGTTCAATGACTTCACCGTTTTCATCTTTCACCACATCGACACAGGTCACGAAATAAGCATAACGCAGTCGAACTTCCTTGCCGGGAGACAAGCGGAAGAACTTCTTGGGAGGATCTTCCATGAAGTCCTCTTTTTCGATGTAAATCACCTTGGAGAACGGAACTTTCCGACTACCCGCAGATTCGTCATTGGGATTATTAATCGCGTCGAGTTCTTCAGACGTGTCTTCCGGGTAATTGTCGATCACCACCCGCAGTGGATTCAGGACACCCATCACCCGCGGTGCCGTCTGGTTCAGATGATCGCGAATGCAGTTCTCCAGAACCACTTTATCGGTCATTGAGTTGAACTTGGTCACTCCGATGGTTTTACAGAACGCCCGCAACGACTCGGGAGTCACGCCACGTCTCCGCATACCACAAATCGTGGGCATACGTGGATCATCCCAGCCGGACACATAATCGCCTTTAACGAGTTCCAGCAGTTTGCGTTTGCTCATCACGGTATAAGTCATATTGAGCCGTGCGAATTCGATCTGCTGCGGATGAAAGATCTCCAGTTCTTCCAGAATCCAGTCGTACAGTGGACGGTGATCTTCAAACTCCAGCGTACAAATCGAATGAGTGACCTTTTCAATCGAATCGGAAATACAATGCGTGTAATCGTACATGGGATAAATGCACCACTTGTCCCCGGTGCGGTGGTGATGCACATGCCGCACACGATAGATGACAGGATCCCGCATGTGGAAATTCGGAGAGGCCAGATCAATCTTCGCTCTCAGAACAAATTCTCCTTCTTTGAACTCGCCGTTCTTCATGCGTTCGAACAGATCCAGGTTTTCCTCAACAGAACGCGATCTTCCCGGACTGGGTTTTCCCGGTTCGGTAGCGGTTCCCCGGTACTCGCGCATCTTGTCTGCCGGCAGATCACAGGCGTAGGCTTTCCCTTTTTTGATCAACGTCACGGCGTGCTCAAATAACTGATCAAAATAATCGGAGGCAAAATATTCCCGATCTTCCCAGTCGAAGCCGAGCCAGCGCACGTCTTCTTTGATCGAGTCGACATACTCAACATCCTCTTTCTCAGGGTTCGTATCATCGAACCGCAAGTTACAGAGCCCCCCTGGATTTTCACTGGCGATCCCAAAGTTCAGGCAGATCGACTTGGCATGGCCGATGTGCAGATAACCGTTCGGTTCCGGGGGAAAGCGGGTCATCACTCGCCCCTGGTGTTTGCCCGTGCGGTTATCTTCCTGAATGATGTTACGAATGAAATCGCTTGACTTCGCTTCTTCGGGAGTTGACATCCCTTACTCCTTAATGGAATTTCTCAGTGACAGGCCACGCCTGTTTTATATTATTTTCAGTTCGTCTCAGGCATTCTGAGTCAGACCAATCGCCCGGTCAATCCGCTTGACGCAACTCGCCTGTCCCAGAATCGACAGACAGTCAAACATCCCGATCCCGGTTCCTTTGCCGCTGACAGCAACGCGCAAAGCATGAATGATCTGGCCCATGCCAATCCCTTCCGCTTCCACAAATTCATGCAGCAAATGATCGAGGGCCGCTGCAGAAAAATCGTCGGTCTGAGCCAACTGCTCCTTAAATTTTTCCAGCAGCGCGACTGCTTCTTCCGATTTCTGAATCCGTTTTTTAAAGGCTTTGTCATCGTATTCCAGTTGAACGTCGGGCACAAAGAATTCGTCGAACTCCAGAATGTCACTGGCAACTTTCAACCGGTCTTCCATGCCGACAATCACGCGACTGATCCGTTCTTTCACTTCAGGCTGGCTGGCATCCTGCACCAGTCCCGCTTTCTCCAGATAGGGACTGCAATGCTCAATCTTGTCTTCCAGAGACAGCTGGTTCATCCAGTGTGACTGAAAGTTGAGTAACTTATCAGGATCCAGGCCGGCAGCAGCTTTGACAATCCGATCAAGGGTAAAGTTCTCGACAATGGTATCCAATGACATAAATTCTGTCTTATCATCCAGCGACCAGCCCAGTCGCGCCAGAGAGTTCAAAATCGCTTAGGGCAAATAACCGATCTTTTCGTAATATTCGACCATCACCGGATCCAGGCCGCCTGCATTCTCCAGCCCAATCCGCGGGAAGACGGCTTCCGCCTTATCGAACATTTTCTTGAACTGCGGACTCTTACGGTATTTATCGAGCTTTCGCTTGCTCAGTTTTTCTTTCCCGCCCGGCGCCGCCACAAACGGGATGTGGGCGAACTGAGGCAGCTCGTATCCCAGGGCCTGATAAATCAGCACCTGGACCGGCGTATTGGAAAGATGCTCTTCTGCGCGAATGACGTGTGAGATCTGCATCTGGGCGTCATCAATCACCGTCGCCAGATTATACAGCGGCGTTCCATTCCCCCGCAGAATCACCGGATCGGGCATCAGTCCGGCAACAAATTCCACATGGCCCCGCACAGCATCGTCGATCTGGATTTTCTGATCGCGGGGAACCAGCAGACGTACCACCGACGGACGACCTTCCGCTGCATACTGTTCCAGTTCACTCTCAGTCAGTTCCAGCGAACGCCGAATATTCAGATAGTTTTTCTTTTCCTGGCTGGCGGCTTCGCGATCTGCCTGAATCTGCTCGGGCGTATCATAATCCCGGTAGGCTTTTCCTGCTGCCAGTAACTTGTCGACGGCACCGCGATACAGGTCGTTGCGTTCGGACTGAAAATAGGGTCCATGTTCGCCACCCACTTCGGGACCTTCATCCCAGTCAAGTCCCAACCATTTGAAAGCCTGCAGAATGGGGCCGAGTGCTTCTGACAGATTGCGTTCCTGATCGGTATCATCAATGCGGAGAATAAACTGCCCCCCGTTATGTCTTGCCCAGAGCCAGTTGAAGAGCGCGGTCCGCATGCCTCCAATGTGCATATAGCCTGTGGGACTGGGAGCAAAACGCGTTCGGACAGTACTCATAAATAGACTCTTATCATTCGCCGGGAAAGCGATCTGGGTAAAAGAAAGTCGTGGAAAACACTCCGGGCAGCCAGGCGTCTCACGGGAGATTCGATTTAGACGACTGATCATAAAAGACCACCACCCATCCGACAAGTATATTTAGAGATACAACTTAGTGCATTTTCACGTTTTCTGATGTTTCCCCGGCTGCCAGTACCGCTATTGACGCCTCCCCCCACCCGACCTAGCATTCCTGCATGAAACGTTACCTGCTGTTCTTTTTTTTAATGCTGCTGCTCCTGGCAGGGATTTCCGGAGGCCTTTACTGGTCCTCTGCTCAAGTCCCTGATTTTTACCAGGAAGCGCTACAGGAACAGGCGGAGCCCGAAGTGCGGCAGGAAGAAGCCAAAGAATTCGTCCAGCGTTCGATGCAGGTTGTCAACGATGTGCGAAATCATGAGCCACTCTGGTCACAGGAATTCAGCGAACAACAGGTCAATGCCTGGCTGGCAGAAGAACTGCACCAGAAATATGATGAATGGGTCCCTGACGGCGTGAGTGATCCGCGGATCCGGTTTGAAAAGAATCAGGTCGAGCTGGGCTTTCATCTGACCCTCCCCAAATGGTCAGGAATTATCAGCCTCAAATTCAAGCCCTGGCTGATGAAAGAAAATCGCCTCGTACTGGAACTCGAACACGCCCGCGCCGGACTATTGCCCATCCCCATTGATGAAGCGATTACGGAACTGATCCAGGAAGCGCGTAAAGAAGGCTGGTTCATCGAATGGGGTCAATCTAACGGAAACGATGCTTTAATCGTTTACCTGGATCGCCGTAAACCGGAACTGCCGGAGCTGACCACCTTAGCCGTTGAAACGGGTGTCTTTCGGATCGCGGGAAAAACAGAGTCAGACACACAGTAAACTGCTGCATGTCATTGAATCGTGTTCAGAAAAAAGAAGTGTAGTTCAGGTCCCACTGATTTTCCTGATCGCGCTGCCTCAACGTGACACGCCCGGCAAGTTCTTCACCTGTCAGCAAGGCGACGTATAAGCCTTCTTTTTTTTCCAGTAACGTGAACGATCCCTTATCCCACCGCGTGACTGTGCCGCGTTCTCCACTCACAGGTCCTTCGTACTCCAGATAGACCAGCCGATGGTCGGGCAGCGACTCGGCGACCAGATCCAGTGACGTGTCATCGGAAGCAGCGTCTATCGCAGGCGGTTCGGGAAGTCTCCAGGTCTTGAGAACGCCTGCCTCTTCCAGCATCAGATCCCAGTGTACTTCAGGAAAATCGTGGCGGAGTATTACGTATTGTTGCATGCTGTCTCACTTTCAGTAATCGCCTGACCGATCAGTTGCTCCCAATGCTGGAAATACGCTTCGGCTGAAAAGCGTTCTGTAATCTGCAGTGCCTCGACGGCCAGTCGACGTCGCAGGGAGTCATCCCCCATCAGACGTTTTAAAGCTTGCGCAAGTTCTGAAACGCTGCCTGCTGGAACCAGCAGACCATCCGTCTCCGATTGAATAATTTCAGCGGGCCCGCTTTCACAGTCAAAACTGATACACGCCAGACCGCGGGACATCGCCTGCAGCAGGGCATTGGGAAAACCTTCATAACGGGAAGGTAATACAAAAAAATCCCCCTGGTCCAGTTGCAATTCAGGTTGGGACGTCCAGCCTGGTAAATCAATCTGCTCCTGTAATCCCAGGTGATTAATTTGCTGCTGCAGGGATTCGCGTAAAGGGCCTTCTCCTGAAATCTGTAATTTCCAGTCCGGGAACTCAGAAGCCACCCGGGAAAACGCCTCAATCAATAAATCAAAACCTTTCTCGTGCGAGAGACGCCCCATACCTAATACAATTTTTACACGAGTTCGTACTTCAAGTGTTTCACGCGAAACAGCGGGGACTTCCGGAGACCGGGGTAGTGGTACGGCATTGGGAATCACTTCAATCTGAGTTGATTTCAACCACTGCCTGCAGAAATCTGCCACCCCCTGTGTCTGGACGACCAGAGCATACGCGCGCGGATAAGTCCGTTTTCGCAGAAACGACCAGAGTCTGCCGATCGGATGATGCCGCGGGTCGGAACGTTCCGAGATGATTACCGGACAACGCAGTTTTCCGGTCGCCAGCAGCGTCAACACATTCATTCGATCCGTCAGACTGATCACGGCATCGGGTTGGGAATCGGCGATTGCAGACTGCAGATAGTTGATTCTCAATCTGTTATTGGAAACCGCCTGGAACAGATTTCCCGAATCCTGCATCAGATTTAACGCGATCCGCTGCACGACTGCGTCCAGCGAGAAGGAATCGGTTTCCTTAGAATCCAGGGTAATCAGCGTCACCGTATGCCCCTGTTTCGCCCAATGATTTGCCATCATTGCCGCAACTCCTTCGGCACCGCCCAGGCTGAGAGAAGGAACTGTGATGGTCAAACGACGCGACAAGGCCTGCAACCCCATTATGTAAGCTACTGATATCCTGAGAGATACGGCATAACACAAAAACTGTCTCTCAGTCTAAATGCAAGACTACCGCTTCAGAGAACGGACCACAAGTCATTGTAATTCTTACTTCCAATCCGGCTGAAAATTGCTCTACACGCTGATCCAGATTTCTGCTAGATTGCGGCCCTCTCAACTCTCAATTCCTGCCTTACTTCTCCCCTGCCTGAATTCTCTCGCTACTCCCGTCATACGCATTACCACGGATGGTACTATGGCCGAAAAACCCAAAAAGAAAACGTCTCTCGTCAAATCATGGAAATTACGCGGCCTGGCACTGCTGCTCATCGGCTTGCTGGGTGGAGGCATGGTCCATTTCGACCTGAAGCCGAAACAGGTCACCCGCTGGGTCTCCGACATTATCTCTTCCACCGTCTCCCCGTCGACTCCTTCGGACTGGGATTCGACAGAAATTGATCTGCCCCGCTCCGATGAAACCATTCGCATCGCCACTTTTAATATCCAGGTGTTCGGTCTGAGTAAGATGCAGAAGCCGAAAGTACCTCAGATCCTGGCCCGCATTATTCAGCAGTTTGATGTGGTGGCGATCCAGGAAATTCGTGCGTCAGATCAATCGTTTCTGGATGACTTTCTGAAGATACTCAATTCTGGAGAACTGCAGTATGGCTGCCTGGTCGGCCCTCGACAGGGTCGCACGGCCAGCAAGGAACAATACGCCTACTTTTATAATACAGCCCGCATTACTGTGAATGAAAAATGGACCTACACGGTCATCGACAAATACGACAAATTACATCGCCCGCCTTATGTCGCGCATTTTCAGACCCTCAGCCCTTCCAGCAGTAATCCCTTTACGTTCTCTATGATCAATATCCACACTGATCCGGATGAAACCGATCAGGAACTGGATGTGCTGGACGATGTATATCGAGTCGTCGCCAATGATGGCAGTCAGGAAGACGACGTCATACTGCTGGGTGATCTGAATGTCGACGACCAGCACCTGGGTGAGCTGGGAAGACTTGCCGATATCATGTGGACTGTTTCGAAAACACCCACCAACACGAGAAAATCGAAACAATACGACAACATTCTCTTCAGCCGTCGTCACTCCCAGGAATTTACGGGCCGGACAGGAATTTATGATTTCCGGACCCGCTTCAAACTGTCGGAGAAAGAAGCGCTGATGGTCTCGGACCACCTTCCGGTCTGGGCAGAATTTCATCTATCCGAAAACGGCTCTGTCAGACAGGCGTCTGCCGGACAGCCTGTACCGCGCTAAGTCTCGACGACTGGCCTGGCACGCAGAGTCAACAGGCTGAATTCCGGAGGACAGAGAAATCTCAACGGATGGATCCCTGAAACTCCCCGACTCACATGCAGCAGTGTCTTTTTGCGGTAGAACGTTCCACTGGTATATCGGGTCCCATGCACACTGGGAGCAAAAACCGGCCCGACTACAGGCAGCCTGACCTGCCCGCCATGCGTATGCCCGGCAAGTACCAGATCATATCCCTGCGAACAGGCCCAGTAAAAATTATCCGGCGTGTGACTGACCAGCAGCAGAAAATCAGCCGCCCCCTCTCCCCTTTGAGCAGGTAACACAGGATGCTCCCCCATCCAGGGAACTTCCGTTCCCGCAATCAGCAGCGAATGACCGGCATACTCCAGTTGAAGTGTCTGTGAAGAGACATCCATCCAGCCCCGGCGAGTCAATGCCGTTCGGATCTGCTCACTCTGTTGATTCCAGTCATGGTTTCCCAGGATAAAATACCTTCCCAGGGGAGCCTCTAACTGCTCCAAAGTCTCGTCCAGCCAGTCCAGGCAATGCATCTCATCAAGAAGATCGCCTGAGAAAATGATGAGATCTGGTTGCGATTCCCCAGCGATCCGACACAGCTCACCAAAATAATCCCGAGTCAGTGTTCCCGAGAAATGCAGGTCGCTCAAATGCAGGATTGTCAACCCATCCCATGCTGCCGGCAGTCGCTCCATCACAAATGTTTTACGCGAAAATTCGACGCAGAAGATTTCGTTGAAAGGCAAACCGGCGAGATAGTGATAGGGGCCGTCTCCAATCAATTCGTGCCCCAGCTTCTCACGAATGTCAATCATCTCCGAATGGCTTTCTGTCTGAAGTCGGGGAACGCGGTAGAACAGATGCCTGAATACAGAAACCAGAAACCCCAGGAATCCAAGAACACACAGCACAAAAACAGGCTTCCACCAGAATGACAGCCGACTCCATTCCCCGCCGACCAGCACTCCCGGTGAGTACAGACCCACCGCGCCAAACAGCACCAGTGGAAAACCCAGAAGCATCACATATGTAATGTGCCGCATTTTTTTGAGCGTTGGTTCATGAATCGGCAGCGCATGGGTCCGGTTAATGAATGTGACCCACAGCTCGAAATGGCCAATTGCTAATATGAGCAAAATCAGGCCATTGATCCATTCTTCCATGAAATTTGATTTCTAACAGAGCCGCTGAAAGTTAAAAACAGGACGAGCGCAGTGCCGCTTATCATAGAGAATGAATACAGGATTGAAAATAGAAAGCAGATAGCAGAGTGGTACCAGAATCGTCGTTAAGTGGTATAATCCCTCAGTAAACGTTACGCTTCAGCCGGAAACCTCGGCTGATCATAGATGAATTTTAGAAGAATGGAACCGTACCCCAATGGGATACCGTGGACTGCGTGCATGTGTCAATGACCTCGAACGAACAGGTCAGCTCATTCGGATCGAGCAGGAAATCGATGCCCATCTAGAAGCAGCAGAAATTCAGCGTCGCGTCTACCAGGCAGGCGGCCCCGCTGTCTTTTTCCCCCATGTCAAAGACTGCCGTTTCCCGATGGTCAGCAACCTGTTTGGCACGCTGGAACGCACGCGTTATATTTTTCGAGACGCTTTACAGGCCGTCAATCATCTGGTCGAACTCAAAGTCGACCCCTCCCGATTCTGGAAACAGCCGTTCCGGTATCGGGACGTTCCTTTTTCCCTGCTCCACATGCTGCCCCGCTCACGCCGAACCGGTCCCGTTATGCAAAACCAGATCCGCATCAGCGATCTGCCCCAGCTCAAAAGCTGGCCCGACGATGGGGGCGCCTTCGTCACGCTGCCGCAGGTCTACACAGAATCACCCACACGAGGCGGATTGATGAATTCCAACCTGGGAATGTACCGCATTCAACTGAGTGGCAATGAATATCAGCCCGACCAGCAGATTGGCATGCATTATCAGATTCATCGCAGCATCGGCGTGCATCATGCAGAAGCGATTGAAAAAGGCGAGCCGCTCAAAGTCAATATTTTTGTCGGCGGCAGCCCTGCGATGACACTCTCAGCGGTGATGCCTTTACCGGAAGGGCTTTCCGAACTGACCTTCGCCGGTGCACTGAGTAAACGTGCCATCAGAATGGTCCGGAATAAAAATGGGCTGCCAATTTATGCGGACGCTGACTTCTGTATCACCGGCTGGATCGATCCTGAAAAACTGTTGCCGGAAGGCCCGTTCGGCGATCACCTGGGTTACTATAGTCTGGCGCATCCCTTTCCTGTAATGAATGTGGAAGCCGTCTACCATCGCAATGATGCCATCTGGCCCTTCACCGTTGTGGGTAGACCTCCGCAGGAAGATACCGCCTTCGGTGCCATCATTCATGAGATTACCGGCCCCGCGATTCCGTCGGTCATTCCCGGCGTGCACCAGGTACATGCCGTCGATGCCGCCGGCGTGCATCCGCTGCTTCTGGCGATTGGCAGCGAACGCTATACGCCCTACGATCAGGAACGAAAGCCGCAGGAAATCCTGACCAATGCGAATGCGATCCTGGGACAGGGACAATTGAGCCTCGCCAAGTACCTGATGATTGTCGCCCGGGAAGATCGACCCGATCTGGATGCCGAAGAGCTGGAAGAATTCCTGTCTCACCTGCTGGAACGGATCGACTGGAAACGCGATCTGCATTTTCAGACCTGCACGACCATTGATACCCTGGATTATTCGGGCACCGGCTTCAACTCGGGTTCCAAAGTCGTGATGGCGGCGGCAGGCCCGAAAAAACGAACATTGCTGACCCAGATTCCCCCGGACTGTTCTCTGCCCGATGGTTTCTCACAACCACGTCTCTGCCGACCGGGAATCGTGGCGATTAAAGCTCCTGCTTTTCAGAACCAGAACCAGGATCTTCGACGGTTCTCCTCAGAACTGCCTGCCAGTCATTCTCTGAATCAGTTCCCGCTGATTGTGCTCGTCGATGACAGTGAATTTACTGCGGCCAGCCTCAACAATTTTTTATGGACGGTCTTTACACGCTCGAATCCCGCCAGCGACCTTGATGGCGTTGATGCCTTTACGGAAAACAAGCACTGGGGCTGCCGAGGCGCCCTGGTAATTGACGCCCGCATCAAACCCTGGCACGCGCCGCCCCTGATTGAAGACCCCGACATCACACGACGCGTTGATCAACTGGGTGCCCCCGGCGGCCCGCTGCATGGAATCATTTAGACTCACAGTACAGATAAGGTTATGATTTAAGGAAATCAATCACCGATCACTTTTTGCAAAGATGAAACAGCCATGCGCAATACCAGCTTTATCTCTATCAGGTACTTCTGCATCTACGTATTAGCAGCGGCGACCGCGCTGCCTTATGCCAATCAGATCAATGCGCAAAATCAGCAGCCGAAGAAAAAGCAGCAGCCCTTCCAGTGGGTCAATGAACTCAACGTCAAGCTTCCGGGAGTGCAACATGCCACCTTTCACAGTCCCTCCATGAATGTGGATGTCGGTTACTGCATCTATCTTCCGCCTCAGTACCACGCTGCAGGTAATGAGCAAAAACGCTTTCCCGTAGTCTACTATCTGCACGGCGGTCGCCCCGGCAGTGAAACCAAAAGCGTGCGACTGGCGCAGCAGATGCATGAGCATATTTCTGAAGGTGAAGTGGAACCGCTGATCTATGTGTTTGTCAACGGCGGTCCCGTCAGTCATTACAATATGGCCGACCGAAAAAATGCGATGGGGGAAGATGTCTTTGTGAAAGAACTGATTCCCCATATCGATGCCACTTATCGCACGATCGCCAGACGAGCGGGGCGAGGCATTGAAGGCTTTTCGCAAGGGGGTCGAGGAACAACCAGAATCATGTTCAAATATCCTCAGCTCTTCTGCTCGGCTGCACCCGGTGGTGCCGGTCATTCGACTGAAAAGCGAATCTCAGAAGAGAACGGCCAGGAAAGACCCGGACTGGTATTTGCGAAAGGTGACAATACCTACGACCTGGCGCGGAAGTACGCCCGTCATCCAGAACCGGCGCTGCCCATCCTGATTCATGTCGGCACAAAAGGCTTTAACTATCAGAATAATCTCGAGTATATGGATTTCCTGAAATCGCTGAAGATTCCGTTCGAAAAACTCATCGTCCCAGATGTCCCGCACAGCGCAGTCAAAATCTACGAAAAAGAGGGTTTGAAAATCATGCGGTTCCATGCAGAGAATTTTCGAAACGCCAATCAGCAATAAGGTATCAAAAAGAAAGTATTCGTTTTCCGCTAGGCATTCGGAAGTTTTCTCAGCATCCGTTTCGCTTTACTTTTCCAGCGGACGAACTTGCGGGCGATTCCCCGCGGGCTGCCATTTATATCCAGCAGCATCGACTGCAGTGTCTTGCGGGCTGCCTGGTGATCACCGGCATCAGCTTCCAGGGTCGCCAGCATGAAGAGCGCCTCGGGTTGTCGCCAGCGCTTTGTATGAATTACCAGTTGCTCACGCGCCTTTTCTGGCGTATCCAGTTCGCAAAGTGTTTTGCAGTACAACAGCGAAACATCACCAAACTTATATTCCGGATCGATAGCGAGGACTTTCTGGCTGAGCGACTGCGCTTCCTGAAAGTCTTTGAACTTCATTTTCATCTGCGCTGCGCCCCACAGCGCCTGCAGGTTGTCGGGTTCTTTCGCTATTGCCTGCTGGTAAGCAGCCAGGCTTTTTTGAAAGACCCCGGCATCTTTCAATGCATCTCCCCAGCGTACAAACTGGTAGGCATTGCCAATCTGCATCGCAGCGGTCTCCAGCTCGTTTAATCGACGCTGCCGCAACAGCGGCCTGGCAAACTCCGGCAGTTGTACCTGGTTGGTTGGCAGCCAGCGAAGAAAGAAATAAATCAGCGCGCCAAAGGGGGGAAAAACCAGGATCACCCAGAACCACAGAAAACGGTCCGGATCCTTCCTGAGACAATCCACGAGCATCCAGACCCAGAACACCAGATACAGAAACATAAATCCACTCTCCAGCAACGACCAGAGCAGTGAAGGCCCCTCATACAAAGTCGGGTCATTCAGGTACGGATCCTGAGGAGGAGATACGGGTTCTTGTTGTGCAAACATATGTTCTTGAATTTCTGATTGCTCTCAATGGAATCGGTCGTCGCTTACTGCCAGCCTGGCATTTCTCCCAGCCAGGAAGCAAAATACATCGCGCGGGGAACCGTGGAATCCAGCAGCGCCTGCTTGCG
Organism: uncultured Gimesia sp.; assembly: GCF_963972345.1. Lineage (NCBI taxonomy): Bacteria > Pseudomonadati > Planctomycetota > Planctomycetia > Planctomycetales > Planctomycetaceae > Gimesia > uncultured Gimesia sp. Next base: position 52,210 of record NZ_CAXAVM010000019.1, read on the forward strand.
ATTCTCCACCTGGCTGGCTTCTGCGGAACCCAGCAGGATATCTGCCAGTGTAACAGGATGCCGGTATCTTATCACACGTGCATTCTTGAGATTCGCGATTTCCTGTAATCGGGCCAGCGCATCTTCCTGATAGCCGATCTCGTCGATCAGCCCGTTCTCCCTGGCATCCGTAGCCGGATAAATCTGACCCGTCGCCAGTTTCTTCACCTGATCATAATCCAGATTTTTGCGGTTGTCAGTAATGATCGTCAAAAACCGCTGGTACGATTCATCCAGGATATGATCCCAGATATCCCGTTCCCGTTTGCTCATCTCGCGAAATGGATTCAAGGCATCTTTGAATTCTCCCGTTTTCAAAGGATCAGAGACGACACCAAGATTCTCCGCCAGACCACTCAAATCAAAGCGGGGAATAATCACTCCCAGTGAACCGGTCCAGGTAGTGGGTTCTGCAAAGATCACCCCCTCTTCACCAGCCCCCATCGCGACATAGTATCCCCCGGAAGCCGCCATCCGTTTCATGGAAACCACAATCGGTTTCTTTTGACGTAATTCCACCAGGCGATGATAAATCTGATGACTGTCGGCAACCAGACCACCGGGGCTGTCAATTTCCAAGAGAACCCCTTTGACCCGGTCATCTTCATCCGCGGTTTTGATCGATTCCAGTATTCGCTCGGTAAACGGAGGCATGATCGTACCCGTGATCGAGATGATCGCAATCTTATCAGCGGCAAACTGATCGCCGGTCTCAAACTGCTCTGTAGGACCGCCTCCGATGGTGAAGTATTCCTGATACCAGGCATAAAAACCCAGATTAAACAGCACGGAGATCATCAACAGCACAACCATGCTGCGCATGATCCAGCGTCTGGCCGGCGGTGCTGCGGGACGGCTTTCATCCGCTTTTTCCCTCGAATTCTCTGGTAAAGCCTGCTGTTCCTGCATCGATGTAACTCCTTTTAATTCAGCTGTTTCGAATTCAGAAACCGCTGCCCTGCTTAAGTGAATTGCTGAACGGGCTGCTCAGCGAATCATTCATCCTAAAATGTAAAGATAGCAAATTTGCAGCCGATGGCGACCCTGCGGCAAGATTGTCGATAAAAACGGTCGTTCGGGTTAATGCAAAGATCCCGCCAGATTCTAGTTCTACAATCGACATAGACATCAAAACCGGAGCAGATTAACGACGATAGAATTCCCAGCAGGGCTATTCTGCATGATTGTGTCGATTATGTGGAACCAACCAGTTGAAAGCAATATACCGATTAATGAAGTCTCGGCGATTCGAGAAATCATTCACTCGGAAACTTTTTTGAGTACTGCTGAGAAACCGCTTCTCCACAGTATTCAAGGATCAGGAACCAGGAGATTTCAGGAGATGATAGCAGGAACTCGCTTCTCCGCTCGCGTTATTTTATTTAGCGCAATTTCTGGCTTAGTGCTTACGAATTTGAATACCCTTTCTGCGGAAGATGCTTTCGTGGAAATCAATTCAAAACCGCGTTCAAGTACCAAGGCAGTGCGGAACCCGCAAAGTACATTGGAAAATGCCATTCAACGTGAAATGCATTCAGCACGTCGCAACACCACTCAGCCACGTGTCCGTTTTCCTCAGACAGAACAACAACCTGCTCAAATTCAGCAGGCCGGATTCACGCTGAATCCTTTATCACTCTTTCAAAAGAAGAGCAGCGAACCGGAACAGAAACGCCAGATCATTGTCAACAAGCCAGGTCAACCGGCTGACCCGCAATACAAAACCGCTGCGCCGCTGCCCGAAGCAAAACCGGGACAGAGCGAAATTCAGCGTCAGCTGGAAGCGTTATACCGCCGCGATGGCCGTCAGATGCCGCCCATGTCAATGGATGCCCTTCCTAAAACGGCAAACAATCCAGGTAGCGGACGGGGCACAGTCAACCCCACTCCCGCTGCTCCGCAGACACCGGCTGCAACCGCCAGAACCACTCCTGCTCCTCAGCAGGCTGCTCCACAAAACGTGATTGTAGCACCACAGCAAAACGTGGCTCAACAGCCAGAAGAAAAAACCAAATGGTATGAAAAATTCCTGCCATCCAAAAACACTCCCAAAAAATTGCCTAAGTCAAACCAGATTGCAAAAAA